>DATIJO010000122.1:0-13066 GCA_035478555.1 Chlamydiales bacterium | reverse complement strand
AGAGACGGGCACGGGCTCGGGTGTGTTTACATTCACGATAGGAGTAGGAGTTTGGACGGGAACTTTTGGAGGAAGAGGCTTTTTTACAGAGAAAAATAAGGCGGGGTCGATCTCTAAGTAAGCTCTCTCATCTTCTCGAAGAAGGTCAATGGCATTTCGAATTAGGGTGCGATACTCGTCCATGCCTTGATCATGGCATATCAAGACAATAAAATGAAGAATTGGGGGAAACTATTCACAAGAGATATCTAGCGCTTTTAATTTTTCTTGAGCAGATATATCCCCAAGTTTTGCACTAGTAATAAGATCTTGTATACTCTTTTGGATCTCTCCTAATAACAGGTTAACTGTAGCCCGAATATTATAAAATCCTGCATTTTTTGGATCCATTAAGATTGCTTTATTAATATCATCTAAGCTCTTTTCAAATTTTGCTACTCCAATAAAAGCTGTGCTTCTAATAGAGTAGAAAGATGCTTGCTCTGGATTCAGCAAAATTGCAGTATCAAGAACTTCTATGGCTTCTTCGAATTTTTTTTCAGTACACAATTGAATTCCTTGTGTTCCATGCTGCATGGCAAGAGCATGTTTTTCTAATAAAAATATTTTTGCTTCTGCTTTAGCACTTTCAACATCTATTGAAGCATTTAAAGCATTAATAGGTAAGGTAGTTAAAAAAATAGGAATCAAGAACAATGCAAAAAAATGTGTTTTCATATTAATTAAAAAATATTTACCAATATTAATCGGCAATCTTAAGTTTATTAGTCGCGACCATCACGACCCTTACACTTGTTTTCAAAATCTTTCATCCTTCTTTCACTTTCTTCATATTCAGCATAAAACGCATCAGCTTTAGCAATAGCATATTCCCATAACGCTCTATTCTCATCCCATGAAGCCCATTCCACTTTTAGCTTTTCTGGAAATAATTGAAAAATTTTAGCACAAAGTTGTCCTGCTGCAGATGGATCTTTTCTATAAGTTCCAATTATATCAACAACGAAACCAAAAGCAACGCCATCAAATAATTGATAGTAATATTCATCACGTTTGTGAAAAATCTCTCCAAAATTCTTCAATTTATCTTCAGTTTCCTTAACTCTTGCTATGTGAGGAGCCATCGAAGAGTTATTATCTTCGGATCTACCTGTAGATTCTCTTTTTTCTAATCTCGATTTTTCAGCTTCAAAAGTTAATATACGTATTGCTGTTTCACGTCCTTCCCATGCTGCTATTCCAGTATTATCAGAACAAAATTGAAAGTTTGCTGGTTCCAAAGTGACTGATGAATGTCCCATTTTTATGTTCAGAGTTGCCAAACGAGTTTCTAAAGAAGATGATTCGGTTAACTGATTAGAAGTGTAAGAATAAACAACTAGGTTACCCCTGCTATCAGTAAGAGTAACATTTGTGCCTTGTTGAGTATGTTCAATAACAGGAGGCTTTACATTTAAATTTACCCTGTGAAAATTCTGATCTGTCACTCCTCTTGCAAGTAGCTGTTTAGAAAAAGTTTCTAACATTCTTTGCTCATGTGTTCTGACATGATCAATTCTTCTAGCGGCTAATCCTTGTTGTAATTGATCTATTTGTTCTTGTAGGACATTTACTCTAGACTGTAATTCAACTGAAAATGGAGATCGTTGGATATCTTGCTGAAGGGTATTGAACTCCTTCACAAAAGTTGCAACTTGTGAAGTAAAAAACCGTATTTCTGATGTTTTTGCATTAATGATTTCCCTAGCAATTCTCGAAATCTTGGCATCGATAACACTGAGTTCGCATGCAAAATCATCAATTGTTTGAAATGAGCAAGCTGCAGTCTCTAGTGAATCATCAAATGCAATTGTAGACACAGCTAATCCTTTTAAATTTAAGTGGGTAAGATGTTAATTCGATGAGATAAATTTATGCAAATACAAATTAATTGCTGTTTATTAATAAACAGCTTTTTGGGGAAACTATTCCCAAGCAATCTCAAGCGCTTTTAGTTTTTCTTGAGCGAATTTATGACCAAGCTTTGCAGCGGTGATAAAATCATCGATTGCTTCTTTTTGATTTCCCAATTCTCGTTTAGCAATCGCACGGCCAGTATAAAACTGCTCATTCTTGGGCTCTAGTGCAATAGCTTCATTGAGATCTTCTAGACATTGCTTAGGATTTCCAAGCTCTAAGTAAGCAAATCCTCGTTGGAAATAATAGTGTGCATTTGTTGGATTAAGAGATATTGCTTTATCAAAATCAGTTATTGCATCTCCATATTTATTCTCATTCATCAATTTAGATCCTCTTTCACAGTAAAAATTAGGATCCAGTTTTTCAGCATCATTTAATGCATAAGTTGGAAAGGAGAGGTTGCCTAGTATTTTTATAACTTCTTTAGCAGAGTCATTTCCAAGAGAAGCACTTAAAACAATATCATTATAAGCATTATTAAAATTCTTTAATGAAAAATTCGCTAAAAATCTAACGTAATAAAATAATGCATTTTGAGGACCTCTTACAATCGCTTGATTGATATCTTGCAGGCACTTTTCAAACTTTCCTAATCCAAAATAGGCTGTACTTCGTAAAAAATAGAACGAAGTTTTATCTGGCTTAAGTAAAATAGCTTTATTCATTACATCTATTGCTTCTTCGAACTTTTTTTCTTCACACAACTGGATTCCTTGAGTTCCAAGTTCTAAGGCCTGGGCCTGTTTTCCTAATGAAAGAATTCTCTCTTCAGCTTTTGAAATTAAGCTCTCTTTTGTCGCATCTAGAGCATATGCAGATGAAGAGATCAAAAATGTTGAAGAAAGGAAAAGAGTAAATATTAATTTTAACATAAAAATCCAAGAAAATTAATTAAGTAATCAACTTTAATTCAGTTGAGCAAAATTATGCAAATCAAAATGAAGTTAACAAACCTTCTCTGTGCTCTCTGTGAGCTTTAGCGAGGGCTACGAGCGGGTGGTGAAATAATTTCACAGGACTTGCGTTATAGAATTTTGCTCACTTTTAATAACTTGGGCATCCAAGCTCTGGTTGAATCATTGCTACTGAATGTGTTTAATACACCCATATGAACTCCTAACATATGCACAGTTGCACAAGAAACAAAAAACAGTAACGCCCATTTTCTTTTTTCAAATGAGTATTTAGCGCTACGCCATGCAATAAATGCAAAAATTAAAAAAAATGATTCTGGAAAGCCACGAAGAAATTCAAAGATAATAACATTAATTAAAATGAATGGTAAAATAGATGTGTTGGATGCTCTTAATAAATAATCGGATTGATTGAAATGATTAAATATATTTGATGAATACATGATTTTATTATCTTTTTATTAATTAGTCAGTTTCTAAAAGAGCATCGACGAATGCTTCTGGATCGAAGGGAGCAAAGTCCTCTTCTTTCTCGCCGAGGCCTACCCAGAGGATGGGAAGGTTCTTTTGTTTTTTGATGCTGACTGCGATGCCGCCTTTGGCGGTGCCGTCTAGCTTGGTGAGGATAATTCCTGTAATTGGAGTAAATTGATGGAAGATCTCTGCTTGCTCAAGAGCGTTTTGGCCGGTAGTTGCATCGAGGACGAGGAGGGTTTCGTGGGGAGCGGTGGGCTCTTGTTTTTGAGAGACACGTTTGATTTTCTCGAGTTCGTGCATCAGGTCGGTTTTGGTGTGAAGTCTGCCGGCAGTGTCGAGGATGACAACGTCGATGTTTTTTGCTTTGGCTGATTGGATGGCATCAAAAGCAACGGCCGAGGGGTCGCTTTTGGATTGTGAGCGAACAAGTTCGACTCCGGTTTTTTTTGCCCAGATTTCTAGTTGTTCAAGAGCTGCTGCTCGGAAGGTATCGCATGCGGCTAGCATGACCTTTTTGCCCTGATCTTTGTAGTATCTTGCGAGTTTGGCTACGCTAGTGGTCTTGCCGCTTCCATTGACTCCGACGATCATGATGACATGAGGATGGTGTGTAAGAGTTGTTGGAGTGGGGGCAGGGCCAAGTATTGTGAGCAGTTCTTTTTTGAGGAAGGCGAGTATGTCTGAGACAGGCCACTCCTTATGATTTTTAGATTCTATTTTTAGTTTTTCAACGAGCTCCATGGAGAAGGCAGCTCCTAGATCTGCTTCGAAAAAGAGCTGTTCTAACTCGCTGAAATCGAGCTCTTTTTTCCTTTTGAAGAGCTCTTTGATTTTGGAGCCTAAGGAAAAGCGGAAGGAGGTGAAAATTTTTTTAAATTTAGAGGCGATCGTTTTAAACATAATTCTTGAAAGGAGTTGATGGAAATCTCATTCTATCACATAACAGGATTTGAGTATTAGAGGATCTCTAAAAAATGAACCTTCATGAATTTCAAGCAAAAAAAATTTTAAAAAAGCGGGGAGTGCCTGTTCCCGAGTTTGGTGTTGCAGGTAATAGCGAAGAAGCAAGAAAAGTGGTGGAAGAGCTGGGACTTGAGCAGGCGGTCATCAAGATCCAGGTGCATGCGGGCGGTAGAGGCAAGGCAGGCGGTGTGAAGTTTGCAAAGACGAGAAAGGATATTGTGCCTCTTGCTGAAAGCTTAATTGGAATGAAGATGGTGAACAATCAGACAGGGCCTGAAGGAGTGATTGCGCATCAAGTGATCATCTCTAAACCTGTGGATATCGCGAAGGAATATTATCTAGGAGCGGTCATTGATAGAGAACATGGCACTCCCATTTTGATCGCATCTCCTGAAGGGGGAATGGAAATTGAAGAGATCGCGGTAAAAAGCCCTGATAAGATCTTGAAACTACCCTTCGGATTTGATGGAAGGCTGAGAGGCTATCAGGTCCTTCATTTTAATAAGTTCATGGGCTTTAAAGGGGATATGGCCATCAGAGCGGGTCATATCGCTGAAGCTGTTGCGAAAGCATTTATAGATACCGATGCATTTTTACTTGAGATCAACCCGTTGGTAGAGACTCCTGACCATCATCTTTGGGCAGTCGATGCAAAACTTACAGTGGATGATAATGCGCTTTTTAGACAGTCGGAGATCTCCTCTTACTATGATCCATCTCAGCTATCTCCAATGGAGGCAGCAGCGAAAGAGTTTGATCTTGCTTACATTGCCATGGACGGGGATATCGGCTGCATGGTGAATGGCGCAGGTCTTGCGATGGCAACGATGGACATCATCAAGCTCTTTGGAGGAAAGCCTGCTAACTTTTTAGATGTGGGGGGCGGAGCTTCCAAAGAAAAAGTAGCAGCGGGGTTTCGTATTATTCTCTCCGATCCTAAAGTGAAAGCGATCCTGGTGAATATTTTTGGCGGGATCATGAACTGCAAGACTTTGGCAGAGGGAATTATTCATGCTGCAAAAGAGCAGCATGTGCATGTTCCCATTGTTGTGCGGATGGAAGGAACAAATGTGGAAGAGGGGAAGAGACTTCTCAAAGAGTCCAAACTCCCGATCATTACAGCAGATGATCTCAATGATGCGGCAAAAAAAATCGTAAAGGCGAAAAAGTAATGGCGATATTAGTTAACAAGAGAACTAAGGTTATTGTTCAGGGCCTGTCAGGGAAAGCCGGCCGGTTTCATGCGGAACAGTGCATGGAATATGGGACCAAAGTGGTTGGCGGAGTAACGCCCGGTAAAGGCGGCATGGAAGTGCTAGGCCTTCCTGTTTTTGATACAGTTTGGGAAGCGAAAACAGAGCTAAACCCGGATGCCTCTTTGATCTTTGTTCCTGCGCCTCACGCAGCAGATGCAATCTTAGAAGCAGAAGATGCAGGCATACCTCTGATCATATGCATCACGGAAGGGATCCCGATTCGAGATATGCTGGAAGTCAAAAGAGTGATGAATGCTTCTAAAACTTCTCGCTTGATCGGTCCTAACTGCCCCGGGATCATTACTCCTGAAGAGTGCAAGATCGGCATCATGCCAGGATACATTCATAAGAAGGGAAAAATAGGCATTGTTTCAAAATCAGGAACATTGACCTATGAGGCTGTCTGGCAGACAACAAAATTAGGTCTTGGCCAATCCACTTGTGTTGGGATCGGAGGAGATCCATTAAACGGAACGAATTTTATCGATGTCCTTCAGCTCTTTGAAAAAGATCCCGCAACCGAGGGCATTCTTTTGATTGGTGAGATCGGGGGAAGCGCTGAAGAAGAGGCAGCAGAATGGATCCAAAACGTCTCTGAAAAGCCAGTAGCTGCTTTTATTGCGGGTGTAACAGCACCTCCCGGAAAAAGAATGGGCCATGCGGGAGCGATAATTTCTGGCGGAAAAGGCGGCGCTCAAGACAAAATCAATAGCTTAAAAGAAGCAGGCGTAATTGTTGCTGATAGTCCTGCGGAGATGGGAATAGCAATGGAAAAAGCTTTAAAAAGGCAGAAGTAAGAAGGCAAAAGGCTGCGGAATCATGAAGAAGGTCCAGTGGACCTTCGGAATGCGGAGCAGGTGAGCGAATAGCGAACCGGCGAAGGCCGTGGCAGTAATTTCATTACTGCGATAGACAAGGAAACTATGAGAATTCCCGGAAAAATCCCTATCTCCATCCATCCTCTTTTTTGGCTGACAGCCGCTATTATTGGCTGGCTATTATCAGGCAACCTAACGGGGATGGTCGTATGGATCTTCATTATTTTTTTCTCCGTGCTCATCCATGAGTTTGGCCATGCATTGACTGCACTATGTTTTGGGAAGTCCCCAAAGATCGATCTCATCGCATTAGGCGGAGTGACGAGCTACGCTACAGGCGGCCTTGCCTATTGGAAACAGTTTTTAATCGTTTTCAACGGGCCACTTTTTGGTTTTTTTCTCTATGTGGGAGCGTCTCTTCTTTTACTTCTTCCTCTTGGCGGCCACACTTTTATGATCTCTCTCATCACATCAGTAAAGGTGATCAACTTTTTTTGGACGATCATGAACCTAGTGCCTGTGCTACCTCTAGACGGAGGACAGCTTTTACGAATCGTGATGGAAGCGTGGCTTGGTGTAAAAGGCATCAGGCTCTCTTTTATGATCGGCTGTATCATTGCTCTTCTCATCGCGCTCTTTTTCTTTGTCATTCAGGGGTATCTGGTTGGAGCGCTCTTCTTCCTCTTTGCCTTTCAAAGCTTCGATACTTGGAGAAAGGCAAAGCTTCTATCTGATCCTGACAGGGAAGATGAAATGCGTGTGAAAATGATCAAAGCGGAAGAAGCTGTAGCTGAAGGAAGAAAAGAGGAGGCCAAAACGCTTTTTTCTGAGATCAGAGAGCATGCCCATAAAGGGATCATCTATAACGGCGCTACACAATACTTAGCTCTTCTTCTATTTGAAGAAGGGAAAAAGCATGATGCCTACGATCTTCTTATAAAAGTAAAAGATCAATTAGCAGAAGAAGCAGTGCCGGCCCTTCATGAACTTGCTTTTGATGAAAAGAATTACCGTTTAGTTGCCGATCTATCCGCTCAATGCTACCAACTCACACCTAATCAAGATACGGCTCTTAGAAACGCCCGTGCTTTTGCCAGCCTAAAAGAGCCCAGACACTCAGGGGGTTGGCTAAAGACTGCATGGAACCTTGGAAATCTTGACGTGGAAAAAATTCTGAAAGAGAGTATATTTGATCCTGTGCGCGAAAATCCCGACTTTGTCGCGCTCACTAAATTTAACCACAAATAAATCTATGAAACTGAAAATTTCTCTAATCGCTCTGCTCTTTGCTGCCTGCACGGTATCCGCACAAGATACAAAAGTCTCCTCCTCATTTCTTGATTCAGGAAGGATTGCAACCTATCGCCACAAACTGAAAAAAGCAGAAGAAAACCTTGCCGAGTCTAAAGAAGAGATCGCCAAGTACACAGAGATGCTCTACAAAGAACAGATCTCAGTGATCAAGAGCTATATGCTTACTTGTGAAGCTGAAATAGAGAAGTTTCGTGCTCAAAAAGATCTCTCTTCTCTTTTTATCAAAGAAAGGGAGGCTCTCATGACCATCATGCGCTCTGAACACGATGAGCTAGCCAAAGAGGCAGAATCGGTGCTAGACCATATCTTACGCTTCATCACCCGGTTGGGTACCAGAAAATAAAGGCAAAAGTAAAAGGGCAGAAGGCAAAAGTGCGGTGGCAGTAATTTCTTTACTGCGATCTATATCGTAGAAGCAATGAAATTGCTTCCGCGGTACTTTTGCCTTCTGCCTTTTGCCTTAATAAAACAGGAGGGGTAAACCCCCGCCTGTTTTAGTTCAATTTGAGTGTGTAATATCTTTGATAGTTCTGGTGGCGAACGATGATCACAACGTACTTCTTGTTGGGGATTTCGCTTAGGGCGTCAGAGAATTCCTTCACGTTGGTCACCTTCTTCTGATTCTTCCAATTCACAACTACACCGGTAATAAGATAGTAGGGCCTTAGGCCTGCGTTTGCTGCAGGTGAATTGGGCTTGACTTTGGTGATCATGATCCCTTCGGCTGTTCCTACAAAGCCCATTTTTTGCAGAGCTTCTGCGGGGAGGTTTTGAAGGTTGTCCACATCAATTCCAAGTTTTTGGATAAGTTCTTGAGAGCCAACTTCTGTTTCTGAAAGGACGCCGAGAGGGATTTTCACAGTCATTGTCTTCTCTTTTCGGAGAACTTTTACCTCGATGGTGGTTCCAGGGTGCATCATCGCAATTTCATTACGGAACTTGTTTACGCTTTTAATGCACTTTCCGTTGAGCTCGGTAATGATATCGCCTGTTTCCATGCCTGCTTTTGCTGCAGGAGAATCTTTCATGATCTCAGCAACGAGTACACCTTCATCTTGAGTGAGATTGGTAGCAGCAGCTAGCTCTTTATCGATCTGCTGAAGGATCACACCTAAATAGGCGCGTTTTACTGTGCCGGTATCGATGATCTGGTCCATGACATGTTTTGCCATGTTGCTAGGAATAGCAAAGCCAATTCCCATATATCCGCCGGAACGGGTTGCAATAGCAGTATTGATGCCGATCACATCGCCGTTCAGGTTGAGGAGGGGGCCTCCGGAGTTGCCCGGGTTGATTGCAGCGTCAGTTTGAATGAAGTCTTCTAAGGCTGTAATGCCGAGGTCTTGGCGGCCTTTCGCACTGACTACGCCTACAGTTAGGCTAGCTTCGAGGGCAAAAGGGTTGCCGATCGCAACTACCCATTCGCCGATGTCGAGTTTGTCCGAGTTTCCAAAGGTGAGGAAAGGAAGGTTTTTCTCTTCAATTTTAATAACAGCGAGGTCGGTTCTGGGATCAGTTCCTATGACAGTTGCAGGATATTCTCTGCCGTCATTGAGGATAGCAGTAAGAGAATCGGAGTCTTTAACAACATGATAGTTGGTCAGGATAAAGCCATCTGCTGAGACCAAAAAGCCAGAACCTGTAGCTACTTGTGCCTGCTGCTGCGGCTGTTGCATGCCTCCGCGTGGAGCGCCAAAAAATCTTTTAAAGAACTCATCGCTGAAAAAATCAAAGGGGTTGTCTAATTGCTCAGGGGCTCCTGTGAAGGGATTGACATTTTTGTATTGGGCTTTAATGAAGACTACGCCCGGAGTTGCCTTTTTCGCGATACCGGTAAAAGCTTGGGATGTTTCTTCAAGATAGCCAAGTCCTGGAGTATTTTTATAGCTAGCAGCAAATCCAGAAAAAGCAGTTGCCATTGCAACGAGTCCAATAAAAAAAGCCTTTTTCATAGAGAACCTCAAAATCATTTTTTACGTAAGTATAACGGGTAGGAAATTAATTCACTATCGATAATGGTGAAGATCCAAGCTCTTTAAAGAGTTCGTTTTCCCTATCAATAAAATTTTTATCAGCAAATGAGACAAAAATACCTTTATCTGCCTTAGGCAGAAGATGTTTTTTTATCGCTTGGGAGATCTCCTCTTTACTTACGGAAAGAACTTTTTGTCTAAATTTCTCCCTCATCTCTTTGGTCTTTCCGGCTTTTAGCCAGTAGAAGGCGGTAAGGCCTCTTGATCCTGGAGAAACGGGGGAGTCGAGCCCTTGTATAATGCCGAGTTTTGCCTCTTCCAGGTCTTGGTCATCAAAATTGCCGTCAGCGATCTCTTGTAAACTTTTTACAAAAGCAGCTTTTGTGGTTGCTGCATGAGGATCTCTAAAAGAGTAGAAGTAAAGATCTCCTGTTGTTGGAGAGTAGGTGGCGCCGGTGCCATAGGCTCCGCCCATTTCACGGATAGCGCGGTGAAGAAATACATTCTCCAGAAGGTCTGTGCTTACTAGAAGGGCCGGGCTATCGGGATCTAGATATCCTGCGGTCCTAAAGGCAAAGCTATTAAAAGCAACAGGAGAGGAGAGCACTTTTGCTTGAGAAGGAATTGAGGATGAGACAGTTTTGTTTTGCCAAGGTTTATATCCCTTTTTATGAGATATCTCTTCTATTCCGTAAAAAGCGTTTTTCTCAAGCTCTTGGAAATGGTTTTGATCGCAGGTGAAAACCGCCTGAAGATTATCAAGGCAAAGAATTTCATTTTTTAATCTTTCAAATCTCTTAATGAGCTCTTTTGTATCGGTTAGCTTTTGGATCATTTCATAGTATTTTAGACCTTTCCATTGATCATGGATGAAGGCATGGCGGGAGAGCGAGCTTAAAGAGAGAGAGATCGCGTAGCGCATGGCGTTTTTTGTCAGTCTATTTTCAAGGTCTGTCTTTTCTTGCTGGATCAGATCTTGAATGCGCTCGGGGTCATTAAATTGAGGGGAGGAAAAAGTCTCTTTTAGAAGGGATAGAAGCTGTTCGGTATTTCTATAGAGGGCTTTGCCTCTAAGCCCGATTGTAGGTACTAAGATATCGGGATTACTGATCTGTGAGTTGAGAGAGAGATAGGCCTCAATCCCACCTGTATAGGCATTGATGTAATCGAGATTGTCTAAATAATTTCTCTTCCCGCAGCCGATCTCTGTAAGAAGAGAGACAAAAAGAGAAAGATAGGGAAGGTCCTCCTCGGAGATGTTAGGCAGATCAAAAAGAAGGTCCACATAGAGGATGCGGTTGGTAAAAGCATCATGATGGTAGATCTTGGTATTCTTTCTCTCTTTTTTTGTAAGAGGAAAATCCCTCATCTCTTTAGGAACATCGTTTAGTGATACTTTGGGAAGACAGTCCAAAGACTGCTTTTCCATCTCTTCTTGAAAAGCCTTAAGATGTTTTGTCTGCTCTAGGATTTGGCTTTTTTGATGATCTGTCAGCTTCTCTTGTATCCTTGCTAAAACCTCATTTTCTAATCTTTGCTCTTCCGCGTTCAAATGAACATCAGGGACCATGACAAGCTGCACAAAATGGTTATTGTTCAGAAAATATTTACGGATCAGATCGGATAAGAAAGCAGGGTCTTTTGTCTTTTTGGATAGCTTTTCAAAAAGGGAGTGGATCATAAGGCCAAGTTCGGCATCGCATCCTTGCTGCTTAAGTAGGCCCGCCCTCATAAAGAGATTAAGTCCGTAAGGAAAACCATCTCCCGTAATTTCAGTTCTTGAAAATTCTAGCTGATGAAGGGCTGCATCGATCAATTCTTGTTCGATCCCTTCATCTGCAATTGCTTCAAGAGAGGAGAGAAGAGTTCTTCTTAAAGCATCCGCGTCTTCTTTTTTGCAACCTTTGCAGACAACGATCCAAGGGATATCGCTAGTTTCGCTCTCTAAGCTTGAATCAGCAGTTGCGCAAAGTCCGGATTGGAGAAGTTCATGTTTTAATAAAGAGGCATCGGTCTCCATTAAAATGCTATCGAGGATAGAAAGAGCTAACACTTCTTCTTGCTCTGCAATGGAAACTGTAAGCCAGCCGTATGCGATCATGGAAGATGCGTTTTCTTCTGTTGCAGGGAACCTATCCACACAGAATTTTGGTGCTGAAAATCTGGGCTGGCTGCGCATTGGATTTAGATGGGAGATTTTATGCGCTGCATGGAGGATCTTTTCATCAATAAAATCCAAATGTTTTTTTAGAGGCAGATTGCCATAAAAATAAAACAGGCAATGAGAAGGATGGTAGTAATTGCGGTGAAACTCTCGTAGTTCATCAAATGTCAAAGAGGGGATATCGGCAGGGTCGCCTCCCGAATTAAAGGCATAAGGAAGATCCGGCATAATATTTTGCGTGATCGATTGCCAAAGTCTTGAATCTGCGCTTGCCATTGCTCCTTTCATCTCATTGAACACCACTCCCTTGTAGACAAGGGGGCTTTCAGGATTCTCAGGCTCCGCAAATTCCAGCCTGTGGCCTTCTTGAAGAAAGCTGAGAGGCTTTAGTTGCGGATGAAAGACAGCGTCTAGATAGACTTCCATAAGATTGTAAAAGTCTTTTTCTACCTGAGATGCTGCCGGATAACAGGTGAAATCGGGAGCGGTAAGAGCATTCATGTAGGTGTTCAAACTTCTTCTCGTCATTGAGAAAAAGGGATCTTTAACAGGGTATTTTGTCGATCCGCAAAGGACTGTATGCTCTAAAATATGAGGCGCACCGTTTGAAGAAGAAGGCCAGGTTTGAAAAGATAGACAAAAGCAGTTTTCCCTATCATCATTAGCGATATGGAGCACTGTTGCCCCGCTCGGCTCATGGACAAGTTCAATAAGATTGCATTTGAGCTCTTCAATGGGAAGAACTTTTGTAACTAAAAATCGTTTATATGTTTCGCCTAGCTTCATGAATTTCATTGTAATCTTGATGAGGATTTTCTGCTTTTCTATTTTGAGCTTTCTTCCTATAATGCCCCCGTTTTTATACAAATTAAAATGAGGTTTTTATGGCAGGTAAAATTTCTGCTTTTGGAATGGCTTCCGGATCCTATGCACTTGTGGGCAGGGCAGTGCTCTTGGCCCATCTCCCGGAGAAGTATTATGGAGGATCGGTCGCTAAGGCTGTGACCACCAGAGGGGAATTTTTAAAAACCTACTTTATGGCCAAAGTAGAATTTGTAGCCTCTCTTATCGGTATGATCTTCTGGGGGTTATTAACACTTTGCACTCTTTGGCAAAACCAGAGTTGCCGTGCGCACTTTCTAGCGCATGCAGGGGCGTTAATAATGTCCTTTACAGCCACTGTCGTTGGTATGCTCGGTACTATTTTTCCAGATGCTGGAAAAACCCT
>DATIJO010000121.1:0-1672 GCA_035478555.1 Chlamydiales bacterium | reverse complement strand
AACCAATCTACGGCAGTATGGAATCCAAAAAGAGTAAGATCGTCATGGTAGAGCCTTTGGTCAAAAGGGATCTGCGGATTTTGCTTCAGTTGGAACAATACCCATCTTTTCAAGCTAGATGCCGGAAACTGATATTGCTGCAGGTAACAGTCGGAAAGAAGGTCAAATTCCTCTAGTCCAAAATTTGTTTTTTGTTTCACCAATTTCAGATTTTCATTGATCTTGGGAGAAAACCTCTCCCAAAGAAGGCTAGCGCTTAAGTAAGGAGCATTTGGATGCTCATAGGGCTGAAAGCGTCTCATCTTTTCAAAAATTTGAGAGAGAGAGGGCTGAAGATCTTGAAAGTATTGAGCGAAAATGGAGTGTGCAAATTTAGTCTCAATGAAATCTTTTCGAATGACCCCGTCATTCAATAGATTTCCTGCTTCCATCCCTTGATCAGAAGAGAGGAAATAGGCCATCTGTTTGACTTCGCTCTCCATAAGTTTTGATCCGTCGAAAGCGGTGGAGTAGACCTTGTCATCTCGAGTGTCGGTGTAGTTTTGTAAAAGGGAAAAAGTACCAAAAAAAGAAAAAGAGATAATGACAACTACTGTAATGACAGTAAAGAATTTACGCTGGTGTTTACGAAAAAATTGAAGCATTTAGTACGCCTTTGCAAAAATTGCCTTTTTAGCTCCATCACGCCCAGTGAATATGCACTTACCCGTTTCCTCTTGGAATTCAAGAGGAAGACATCGGACCGTGACGTTCAGCTCTTCTTTTAATTGTTCTTCTATTTTAGCATCCTCAAAGTAATAGGAAAGAGCAAATCCGCCATCTGTAAAAAATTCGTTGAACTCCTTTCTATTCTTTATCTCGGCAGTATTTTGATTTCGAAAGTCGGTCGCTTTCTTAAGGAGGCTATCTTGAATGTCTTGAAGGATCGCAGGAATCTTTGCTCCAAGCTCTCTTGAGGTTAGGACTAGAGCCTCTTTATGAGGTCTATCCCTTCTAAACAGACTGACATTCCCTGCTTCCGCTTCTCTTCCTCCGATCTCAATGCGAACAGGAATTCCTTTTTTTATCCAAGACCAGCTCTTCTCCCCGCCTCTTAGATCTCTTTTATCCAATATTACTTTTACGCCCTGCTTTTTTAATTCTTGTTCGATCGATTCAGCGTATCTTAGTACTTTGGCTTTTGTTTCTTCGGAATGAAGGATGGGCAAGATCACTACTTGGCTAGGTGCAATTTTCGGAGGAAGCACAAGGCCATCATCATCGCTATGGACCATGATCAGCCCGCCGATCATTCTTGTGCTAAGTCCCCAAGAAGTAGTCCATGCATGCTGCAGAGTTCCATTGATATCTTGATATTGGATATTGCAAGACTTGGCAAAATTCTGCCCTAAGAAATGTGAGGTTCCCGATTGCAAGGCTTTTTTGTCTTGCATCATCGATTCAATCGTATAGGTATTGACAGCGCCTGGAAAACGCTCTGCTTTGGTCTTCTGTCCAGGGATCACCGGTATAGCGAGGAAGTTTACAGCTAGGTCCACGTAAACATCCAACATCTTTTTTGCTTCGATCTCTGCCTCTTCTGCAGTGGCGTGAACAGTAAGTCCCTCCTGCCACAAAAATTCAGTCGTTCGAAGAAAGGGACGGGTCCTCATCTCCCAGCGCACCACGTTTG
>DATIJO010000120.1:0-2534 GCA_035478555.1 Chlamydiales bacterium | reverse complement strand
AGAAGAGATAGCGATAAGCAAAAAGAAACCTCTAGAAAATATGGCATTAGCGGCACATCTCTTAGACATTTAGTCGAAATGTGCGATGTCATCCTTTTCTGTGTCCGTCCTCAGAATATTCAAGAAGTGATAGCTGAATTTCCAAAAGATATCGATCTCAGTTTTAAGTTTTTCATTTCGCTTCTTGCCGGGACCAAATTAGCCTATTTTCAAAAAGAAATAGGCAAACACATCCAAATTATGCGGGTCATGCCTAATCTTCCATCTAAAATTGGAGAGGGGATGAATGTACTTACCTTTGGAAAAGATATCGATCCTGACTATATTCAGTTAGGAAAGAAGCTCTTTAACAGCTTAGGTGAAATTGAAAAGATCCCTGAAAAGGCAATGGACGTAGTGACTGCGCTTTCTGGAAGCGGACCTGCATTTATTGCCTCCCTTCTTCACACTATGGCAAATTTTGGAAAAGAAGAGGGTTTAAGCTATGAAAAGGCATTGAAAATTGCCTGCCAAACGTTGATTGGCACTGCAAAACTTGTCCAAATAAATCAAAATCCCGAGCAATTGATCCGCGAAATTGTAGTCCCCGGCGGTACTACGGAAGCTGGATTCAACGCAATGAAAGAAAGCCATCTTTTACAGCACTTTACTCAAGTCTTCAAAGCTGCTGTCCTCAGAGCTAAAAGCCTATCCTAAATTTATTCCTCTGTAGTACCATGAAGTCATTTTCTTGAGGAAAGCGAATGGAAAAACGATCTGTTGTTATTATTGGATCAGGACCTGCGGGCCATACGGCTGCTATTTATGCCGCAAGAGCCAATTTACACCCTCTTCTCTTTGAAGGTTTTATGTCTGGCCCTGCTGGTGGCCAGTTGATGACTACGACCGAAGTGGAGAATTATCCTGGTTTTCCCGAAGGGATTTTAGGGCCGGAAATGATGGATGCTTTTCGAAAGCAGGCAGCGCGTTTTGATACAAGCATTCTTACTGAAGATGTGGTCAGTGTGGATTTAAAACGAAGACCGTTTATTGTGAATGGAGCAAGAACTGCGGTGGAGGCAGACTCTATCATCATTGCGACAGGAGCTACAGCTAAAAGATTGGATATTCCCGGAGCAAGAGATGGAGAGTTTTGGCAAAAAGGAGTCACTGCTTGTGCGGTCTGCGACGGGGCTGCTCCTATTTTTAGAAATAAACCCTTGTTTGTGATCGGAGGGGGAGATAGCGCTGTTGAAGAAGCTGTTTTTTTGACTAAATATGGAAGCGTTGTCTACCTCGTCCATCGAAGAGATGAACTCAGGGCTTCAAAAATCATGGCCGAAAGGGCGATCAAACATCCCAAAATCAAGATCCTCTGGAATACAGAAGTAAGTCAAGTGAGTGGCGGTAAAGTAGTAGAAAAAGTACAACTTCAAAACGTAGTCACCAATCAAACAGAAGAGCGTGAGGCAGGGGGGGTATTTTTCGCGATCGGCCATTCTCCCAATACCCAATTTTTGAACAATCAATTAGCCCTCTCTCCAACAGGTTATATCAAAGTGACCCCAGGTTCAACTTATACAAGTATCGAAGGTGTATTTGCCGCAGGAGACGTTCAAGACCCTTTCTACAGGCAAGCGGTGACTGCTGCGGGAAGCGGCTGTATGGCGGCATTAGATGCAGAACGCTGGCTTAGTGCCAAAGGAATCGATCATTGAGAATAGGCAGATCCCTCTTTCTTCTTCTCCTTTTGCCCATTTGGCTCATTGGACTTGAAGTACAGCCATGGTTTGGGGATGTCTATGAGGCTCATTTACTCGGCAGTTATTCTTACAGCAGATTTCGTAAGGTGCAAGGAGCAAAACCCCAATTAACTGCTCCGTTCAATGTGAACCTCTTCTATGGAGATTTTGAGTACACTTTTTCCCAAAGATGGAGTGTAGATACAGATGTTTACTTTGCAGACACCACTCAGCAGCCTTTTGGTTTTCGCAGCTGGGCAGTGCAACTTAGGCACCTTTTTTTAGATGATATTGTCTGTGATCCTATCAGTCTTGCTTTTGGCGGAAGCGCGCGCTTTACTTCTAAAAAGGCCCTTAGAGACGTTAGTTGTCCTTCTCATGCTAATGTGGATATTGAACTGAATCTCTCTGTAGGACATGAATTTGACCGTGACGATGACTGGCGTTTTCGGGTATGGGGCTTTGGCGCTTTAGGAATGGCAAACCGAGGCTCTCCCTGGTTAAGGGGAATCCTAGGAGGCGAAGGCAACTTTTGTGATCTTCATAAATGGGGGGTTTATTTGATTGCATCCCATAGCTACGGAAGGAAGCGCACTCTAGACCCCAATCATTTCTTTGGCTATGCCAAAATTCGGCAAAAGAGTTTGGACCTTGGATTTCGGTATGGCTATGGCATGGGACGATTTGGAACTCTTCGCTTTGAATACATCCGTAGGCTTACTGCGCGTCTATATCCTCAGCAGGTCAATACTTTTGTAGTTTCTTATTTGCTCCCATTGGGATTCTAGGAAGAATCGTGAACGTTTGCGTTTC
>DATIJO010000119.1:0-3815 GCA_035478555.1 Chlamydiales bacterium | reverse complement strand
CCTTCCAATGAATGAAGGATCTCTTCTGAATAGGTACGGATGTCAGACACATAGGCAAAATCCCCTATTCGAAATCCTGTCACTTTTGTCTGCGCCTGATAGTAGCTCATATATTCAATCTTGATTCCTTGGAAATCTCTCTCTCCAAAATCCTTATCCAAAGACACAAACTCAATTTGGGCGCTCAACGTGGAATACTCTTTCATAGGTTTAAAAAGATAGTGATACCTGACCTTTAACTCATCCAAAGTCTCTTTCGAAAGAAGACAGGAAGTCTTTGTCTTATGGATAAAGTATAGAGCTCTCAGGTCGTCTATTCCTGCTATATGGTCAAAATGGACATGGGTAAGTAAAAGGCCGTCCAAGTGAGTGATGCCGTATTTCAACGCCTGCTCCCTAAAATCCGGCCCCACATCGATCAGGAACCTCTTTCCATTAATATCAATCAAACCTGCTGGCCTAAGTCTTTTATTTTGAGGAATTAATGAGGTGCATACCTTGCAGGTACATCCAATGACAGGGATTCCCATTGAAGCTCCTGTCCCCAGAAATAGGAATGTTCCCTGCATAAAAAACCTATTCAAAAAATTAATTTACACTTTAAATTTAAAGTTTACAAATAATACTAATTATAGTAAAATATTTGTAATTAAGGAGAAATTATGTCTAATTTAATTTTAATAAACCCAAAAAACACACTACCTTGGCCAGCAATAGCCCCTTTCCTTTCTAAACAAGATTTGGCTAATTGCTTACGAATTGCCAAACTTTGGTATAGAAATCTAAACAAGCCAATCATATGGTCTTGTCTATTAAATAGAGATTATCCGACAATTTATCAATTAAGAATAGGCCATTCAATAGCATCTGATAAAGACTTTTATAGAGAATCTTCCCAATCGGAAAAAGAACATAAGATGAGAAAGATTCAAGAGAGGATCGAAGTATTATCTGAATATTTACAAAACATCCAGGCTTCCCATCTTGTTGAACCAAGACCTCAAGATCCCTATCAAATAGCTGCAGTTAAAGAATTAGAAAATTTAAAAAAAGAATTAAACGAATTGAATGGGAAAGATTTAGTTCCTGTTCAATCAGTGGATGCGCGGTGCCTCTGCGTCATTCTATAAAAATAAGGAGATAATAATATGGCAGGAGTAGCATTAACAAAATCAGCAGTATCTCATAAATTTCTAGAAAGACCAGCAGTTCCAAAACTTTCAAAAATTGAAGAAGCAGGAAGGCCTCAAACCCTAGGCGTTATGAAAGAACAAGCCTTAAAAACTGCAGAGCTTGCAAAAAGAGAGTTAGAAAGACCCCGCAGAGATCTTTATGATCAAGTAAGAGAAGCGCAAGCAGCCGCAAATGAAACCTGTGAAGGCTTGTCTGCACTGTCTTTTGAAAAGATCGACATTGAAAGTCTTTATATTGGAGTTGATCTCTATCTTAAAACTTTAACATACGAAAGTATTGCAGAAGAAGACGTTGAAAGAAAAGCACACCTCGCAAAAGCTAAGATTATTTTTCAAAGTAAGCTTCCAGCAATTCTTCAAAATGATACTCAGATCAAAGAATGGCAGAAGCAAGTGACCGTACTTGCTCCTGCAAAGAAAGAGGTAAGATGGCAGCAGTAGTATTACATAAAATAATCGTTGGTTCAAGTGTTGGAAATGCTCCACCGCCGTCTCCAGACAAACCTAAGGTGAAGACAAGTTTTCAAAGAGCTAAACTGATGCAGCAAATAAGATTGGGTGTTGTCTCTAAAGAGGTCCTCATCACAGCTATCAATAATACTTTTAAACTTACTCTTTCATTTTCAGCTTCAAAAGCCGAGATTGAAGAACCTCTAAGAAAACTTAAAACTCAAATAGAATCAAACATCTCCAAAACTAAAATCGAAGTCATCGAAAAAGAAGATTCTAAAGCTTATTCTCTGCTTGTCAAGCTTAGAGCCGACCAAGGAAAAGTCAATACATTTCTAATTCAGCTAGAGAGTCTTAATTGACTTGCAAAAAGAGCATGATAGAGAAGGCCTCTTGAGCCAAGTCCGGTAAAGAGAGTAGCTTTTTCAGAGATACGTTTTATAAGGGGAAGGTAACTTCCCCTTTTTGCTATCCGAAAGGCAGATACACATTCCATAACCTCTAAATCTTTTGCCTGAGGGAAAAAGAGAGCTGCTTGCTCTTTCAGAGAGATCGCTTTTGCAAGATCTGGTTTATCATCTTGATAATCTCTTTCATAGGTAGATCCAAGCATACATATCCCATTTGCAAAAGACATATGGCCTTTTCCGCTAATGTTGCAAGGGAAGTTCCTATTTGATTTACATATGAGTGCCTGTCCTTTAGTGATGCCGCAACCGGGATTGTGGAAAGCAAGGGTTCCGGTAACAAGGATAGAGTCAAAAGAGGATAGTTCATCAAGTGATGAGATCTGTTTTTTTTGGTATTCCACGCCTCTTGTTTGCAAATAGCCAAGCAGCCCTTCTGTATAGAGCTTGCTATCCACCTGGTAAGCATTCTCAATATATAGTCCTGGAATAGGAATGCATTCGGGAAGCATCTCTTGCACTTTTTCTTTCTCCCACCAGATAAGTTCAGGATGCAGGGATAACGACTTTTGAAAAGATTCCTTCTGTTTATCAATCATAGCAGGTCTAAAAATCCCCTTCTTTTGATAGACAGCCTTTCCCAAATGATCCGATGCTACATTTAATAGATGGATTGTCTCCTTGATACCAAGATCAGCATATTCGCTCTTCCTAGCATGCTCACCAGGATATCCATACATCAGACCCGTTGAAACACGAGATGCTCCTCCGCCAGAGTCAAAGATTGTGATCTGGCAACCCTTTTGAAGAAGATAATAGGCTGAAGCAAGACCTGCGTACCCTGCTCCGATAATAGCGATCTTAGGCATGCTCTGTTTTCTTGTAGAAGAGATTGTAGGCTTCAGTGGCGAGATTAAAAAAGAAGATCACCGCAGGGGTTAAAAAGAGGGCAAAGGGAACCATCATAAAGAACCATTTCATAGCGATAGAGAAGGTATGCTGTCCAACAAGATAGCCTATATCGGTTAAGACCGCAGCTCCATATAAAAGAGCAGCCATTAAACCCATAGGAAAGATCGCTACTAAGAAAAAGAAGAAGTGTGCAAAGAGCTGTTTTTTCACTCTCTCCAAAATCCCATCCCACTCTCTTAACTTATGAAATGCATTTAATCCCACCCAAGGAGTGACAAAGAATAAAAGTCCCACATTGAATAGACAAAGCAGAAGAGAGGACAAGATCAAGATATAGGGACCAAAGGCTAAAATGATCCCAATGAAAGAGCCAATACCTGGAATCTCCTTCAGAAGCACAAAGATGCCAAGCATGATCCATAAAACAAAATAGAGGATGAGCGATGGAACAGATAAGTACACTGTCCCCGATACAACCTGCCAAGAAGACTTAATGATCTTTCGAAAAGAGAAGGGAATATCTTTTACCTCATGATAGTACATGCGGATCAGTAGTACGCCTAACCCCAAAAGAATCCCCGATGTAAATAGTATCGGAAGAAAGATCAGGCTCATGGAGATCCAGCCCTTGGCATCCAAAGCAAGCGCCCTAAAAAAGACGCATAGCGTTCCGCAAAGGACTAAAATAGGAAAAACAAGCAAACCCTTTTTCTTCGAAAAGGAGAGCCAAAAAGCCCTAGTAAAGCATTTTTCTAATTCTTTGAGATTCATACCTTAAATGGTATAGCAGAAATGGCTCTTCCTATCTAGCTTTATAGAGGTATTTTGGCCGAACGATGGGAGTTCCTTTGCC
>DATIJO010000118.1:0-10120 GCA_035478555.1 Chlamydiales bacterium | reverse complement strand
GGTTAAACTTGCAGGATAGCGCACTTCCCTACAGTTCTTTTCAAAAAGGATCTTCCCTGTTTTGGCGTTCATTAGAACGGCGGAGGGAGCATCTACTTGAAGGTCAAGTGGTTTTGCATGAAGTGAGAAAAGAGTACAAAGGAATAGAAGAAAGAGTCGCATGGTATTAAATTAACGAAAATACCTATTTTTGTTCGAGACGATCTTATTTTATTTTCTCTAAAGTCTTAAAACACAATTTCTTATTTAACTGAAACGCTTAAACCTACTTGACAAGGTAAAGTTATATAAATACAATTCCATTTGGGGGTGCTTTATGCTAAATCCCATGCAACTTGAAGAGTTCTATCAGGAATATATGCAAAATTTGGGCAAATGGGCCCATGACGGCGTTATCAATGTCGACCTGGCCCTTCTTCATGAATTTGGCATATTGAGCTCATTAGAAGAAGATGAAGAAGATCCTGATGATCTAACTCAGTATTTCCATGTCATTGAAAACCCTGAAAAGGTCACCTTATTCAATGAGCAGTTCATCGTATGGATTGTCCCCAAAATGGAAGAAGAGATCCCTGCTACTATCGTACTGATTGCTCTGGTGCAAAATGACAAATCCCATCTGGAAATCGTATTCACAACCTCCGGGGTCTATAATACTCCACGTTATGTATTGAAAGTCTTGCAGCATTATCTGATCGATACGCTCGAGACGGAAGCTACGCTTACTTCTATCGAGAAAAATCAGTAAGAGATCGGCTCTTAAATTTTTTTCACTAGAGTAAGGATATTTTTCCCATTCACTCTTTCGTAAAAAAGGGCATCCGTATATTTCTTCATCAGAATGATACCCAATCCTCCTTCATGCCTTTTTTCCAGGGGAAGGGAGGGGTCAACAGGCGCTTCTTTCTCTAGGGGATTAAAAGCAGGCGCAGTATCAATCATTACCACATGAACCTCTGAATCTTTCTTATTAATAGAGATATCTAGAAACCCAGGCAGGTCACCATAGCCGTGGTGAACAATATTAACGATCGCCTCTTCACAGGCCAAAAGAAGGGATTCTGAAGACCTACTCTTCAGTTCTTCCTCTAACCACTCTAAGATCTCAGAAAGAGTGTCAGGAGTTGCTGTAAACTTCATGAATCTATCTCGCTAAAAGTCTCTATGAGATTTTGCTTTATTTTCGAGCATATTTCAAAGATCTTCGAGAAGTCAATATTCGAAGATAAATATGGCTTCGAGAAGATCTTTGAAAGATGCCGAAAAGAAACAAAATATCATAGAGAATTTTAGTGAGATAGGTTCACAAGTTTACATTAAGAAGATTTACGATTTTTTGTGAAAGCAATTGGAATATGGGGATCAAAGAGGCTTCTTGTGCGCTTTCGATTGTCTCTAATTGGCCTAAGGAAAATTGCAATACCGTTGTGGGCCCTGTAGCGGGGTCCACAAATGCCAAGTCTTGTAAGGCATCCTGGTCTAAATAGTCATAGTCCACGTAAGCTGAAATGATCGCAGGCCCAAAGATAGGTACATCGGAGCCAGATTGTTCAAGGCTAATCTCAACCTTCATATTCTTTCTTTCTTCTGTAGGCCGTATGTTATCCTGCAGGACCCCATTGTCTAGGAGGAAATCCCTTCGCCAGCCAATTTGATCGTAGGTGACCTCTACTATGGCCACTTTTAAGCAGTAATCGCCATTGAAATTGCTAAATGTAAATTTGCTGGACTCATTGATCTGACGGATCAACATACTCGTGAAAATACCATATCTATCTCCTTGAATATAAGGGATAGAGATAGCGGTTTCCCCTTCATTTGCCCATCTATAGCCGCAAGATGTGCAAAGAAGGCAAAGAAATGAGAATACCACTCTCATTTAGAGGTTGTTTTCTCCTCTTCCTTTTTCATTTTTTCGAGTCTTTTTTGGGATGCTTTGGCTGATTTGGTATCGGGAAATTTAGCCATTAGCTTGGTATAATAGATAACCGCAGCCGAATTTTTATGGGTCCTTTCATAAAACCTGCCAATTTCATAGAGAGATTCAGCAAAAATTTCTTTCATGCCATCCAGAATTTTTTTCGCTTCTTCAACACGTCCTTCTCCTGGAAATGCCTGCCTAAATCTACGAAGGTTCACTTCCGCAGAGTCTAATAGATTGGGGTCTTGCTGCTTTTTGGACTGTTTTTGATAAATACTTGCAATCTCAAGGAAGCCTTCAACAGCTAGTTCATGCTTTGGAAACCTACGGATCAATAGATTTAGAGTTTCAACCGCTTGGCGGTATTCATCAAAATAGGTCTGTAATTTTGCCTTCCCAAAAAGAGATTTGGCAGCTAATTCATGGAAGGGAAGTGTATTGATCACCTCATCATAGATCACAACCGCATCTTCTCTAGCAGGAAGGATGCTGGGGGATTTCTCCCATTGGATCATGTGTTTTTTAGCCCCGTCACGGAATTTTTCAGCGACTAAAAACTTAAAATAGAGGGCCTCTTCAAAGAACTTTGGGCTGGTGCTTTCTTTTAAATATTGAGAAAGCTTTCTATTGGCAACATCATAATCCCCTAAATGATAATGGCTTATTCCTAAATAATACCAAGCATCCACAGCAAATGGAGTATCTTTAAACTTTGAAAGAATAGCTTCGGCATTCTCAATAGATGCCTTCCATTCTTCATTTTGGCTAGAGGTCACCATTGCGCCAAAATATTCTTGAACAGAAGCTTTTTCATCCGCCCTAAGAGGCAGAAGAGAGAGGATAAAAGTTAGTAGATAAGCTGCAATCTTCATCATAGAGGTAAATCATCTCTCGAATAAGAAAATTATGTCAATAGCTCAGTGATGCAAGGGATAGCATTAAGAGCGCAAATAAAATCAGGATTAGGGTCAATTCCCCAAGAGGAATCAATATGAAGAGAGGCCAGTTTTTTCTTTTCCGTATTAAAAATAATTTCCACTTTTGTTTTCCCCGTGTGCTTTCGAAAGGCGCGTTTTAGCTCTAGAATATGACTATGTCTAGTTTTCTCTATGTCCATAGAGATGCGAAGGAGTATGATTTTAGGCTCTTCTTTGACAGAAGACTCTTTATTTTTTTTCGCTTCAAAATTTTTTTGCTGTGTTTTAGCGTTTTCAAAGAATTCTTCAGCCATTTTACACTCTTCCTCCCCCATTCGGGTCAAATCTTCTAGATGTTTACAGGAAAGCCTTAAAGTGTCCTCTTTTTCCTCTTTTTGCAAGACGGCAAAAAGGAGCTTATTTTCTTGCAAAATCGTAGATTTTTCTTCATACATCTGGTTCCAAATTGGAAGTTCATAGCGTTCTATCCCATCGCTGATTGTAAGCAGGGCAAATTTTTTCTGATTTTTATTGGAAATTCTAAATTCTACTGCTTCTACAATAAAGCTACTCTTAAAGATCTCAGCCTTTGTATCTGCAAAATCCTTGCAGCTGATGCATCCTAAGCGCTGTATCAATTCCTGATAGCTGTCCATAGGATGGCCAGTTAAATAAAAGCCTAAAAGTTCTTTTTCAATTCTCAGTAGATCCGCTTTTGGTGTGGGCAGTTTCACAGCAGGTGGGGCGAAGTCTGTCTGTTCTTCTTCTAGAAGAGAGAAAAAATTCATGATGCCTTTGGACTCTTCTTTTTGTTCGTAGCTTACTTTTTCAAACATTCCATCTAAGCTTTCTCTAAGAGAATCTCTAGGCCATTTGGTAAAATCAAAAGCTCCCGCTTGAATCAAAAGCTCAATGTTCTTTTTGCCGACCTTCGAGGTATCAATCCTTTTGATGAAATCATAGAGGCCTTCAAAAGGTTTTAATTCTCTTTCTTGCAAGATGGCCTGTACGACAGCAGAACCAATTCCTTTGATTCCTGAAAGGGCAAAGCGGATCCCCTCTTTTGTTCCCATAAATTCTTCTGCAGATTCATTAACATCGGGAGGAAGTATTGCAATTCCCATAGATTTTGCTTCGAGTATGAATTTTGCCACTTTCGAAAGATCATCTTTATCGGAAGTCATTAGGGCTGCCATCCACTCTTGAGGGAAGTTCGCCTTCAAATAGGCAGTAGCGTAGGTCAAATAGGCATAGGCAGCAGCATGGGATTTATTAAACCCGTAGGAGGCAAATTTTTCGATTTTATCGAAAATGAGAATGGCTGTTTTATCATCGATCCCGTTCTTCAACGCGCCTTGAATGAATTTTTCTCTTTGACGGGACATCTCTTCTTTGTCTTTTTTTCCCATCGCTCTTCTTAGCATATCACCTTCGCCAAGAGAGTATCCGGCAAGCTTGCTTGCAATCTGCATGACCTGCTCTTGGTAGACCATGACGCCGTAGGTCTCCTGCAAAATCTCTTTCATCAGAGGATGGTCCAGTTCAATCTCCTCCCTGCCGTGCTTTCTAGCGATAAAAGAGGGGATCATGTCCATTGGGCCGGGACGGTACAGGGCTCCCACAGCGATGATCTCTTCAAAATTATCAATATGGAGCTGCTTCGCGAGCTCTTGCATCCCGGCAGATTCTAGCTGGAACACTCCTAGTGTTTTTCCTTGGTTTAGCATTTGAAAGGTTTGAAGATTATCTAAAGGCAGATCGCTTGAATCAAGGGAGATCTGATGGTTTTTAGCAATATCTTGCACTGTCTTTTGTATGGATGTAAGAGTTTTTAATCCCAAGAAGTCGATCTTGAGCATTCCTACTGCTTCTACCGGCTTCATTGAATACTGCGTGACCAACATATCAGTATCTTTAGCGGTGCAAAGAGGAATGTGGTCTATGATCGGACCTGCTGAAATGATCGTTCCTGCTGCGTGGATACTAGTGTTTCGAACGGAGCCTTCTAGTTTTTTCGCTGTGCTTAAGATCTCTTTTGCTTCGTCATCAGTTTCATAAAGATTCTTAAGCTCCGGGTCCATCTGCAGTGCTTTGTCCAATGTCATATTAGGATCTTCGGGCACCAGCTTCGCGATAGCATTTACTTTTGGTAAGGGAATGCTAAGCACTCTTCCCACGTCTTTGATTGCCATCTTGGCCTTCATCGTTCCAAAAGTAATGATCTGGGCGACCCTCTCTTTTCCATACTTTTGGATCGTATAGTCGATGACCTCGCCTCTTCTCTCCATGCAGATATCGACGTCAATATCAGGATAGGATAAGCGTTCAGGGTTGATAAACCTTTCAAAGAAGAGATGGAACCGAAGAGGTTCGATATCGGTTATGCCGCTCAAATAGGCGATAATAGAACCTGCGGCAGATCCCCTGCCAGGGCCTACGGGGATCAGATGTTTTTTGGCCCAGTTGATAAAATCATAAACAATCAAAAGATAGTCGCACATTCCCTTAGAAGAAAGGACCTTGAACTCATAATCTAAGCGCTCTTTCACCACTTGCAAAGGATCCTTACCAGGATATTTTTCCTCTACCTTTTGCAGCCTAGAGGAGGTGTATCTTAGAGGAATTGCTTCAACACATAGGTTGAATAAAAACTTCTCCGCCTCCTGCATCCTCACCTGTTTATCAACAGTCTTTCCTTCTAAACTAGGAGGAACAAAAACAGGATAGTGGCGGGTCTTAAAATCGATCTCAACAGAACATTTAGACGCTACCTTTTCCGTATTTTCAAGTGCTTCGGGCAGGTCTTTGAAAAGCTCCTCCATTTGGGAGGGAGATTTAAAATAGAATTCATGGCTTGGATAGATGTCTCTTTTTGGGTTAGGAACTCTTGCCTTAAGATTTCCCTTCGAATCCTTTTCCCAAATTTCAGTAGGCTCTCCTGATTGAATATTGATCAATACTTCATGAGCTTTGAAATCTGACCTTTCCAAATAATGAACGTCGTTTGTTGCAACGTAGGGTATTTTTAACTCTTTGGATGCGTCTACCAATGTGAGATTTATTTTCTCTTGCTTTTGAACGTAGGTGATATACTTTTCATAGACCCAATCTTCACGTTTAAGTCCATCTTCAGCGATATTCTCCTCGGTCATTCGATGACGCTGCAGCTGGAAATAGTAGTCCTCTTTAAATAGATTACGGTACCATTCCACTTCTTTGTAAAAAGCTTCCTTGGCGCCATCTATAGCAAGGCTGCAGATGTGGGAGTTATTAGGACCGGATAGGCAGATCAGCCCTTCTGCGTACAATGCTAGAGTTTCTTTATCGATCCTAGGGAAGTAATAAAATCCCTCCCTAAACCCAATTGAAGATATCCTACATAGATTGTGATAACCGGTATTGTTTTTAGCCAGGAGTACAAGAGGATGACCAACCACTCCATTCTGCTTCTTTTTTTCTAATCGGGAGCTAGGGGCGAGCCATACTTCGCACCCCAAAATAGGCTTTACACCTGCTTCTTTACAGGCCTTGTAAAAATCAATTGCCCCATACATGTTCCCATGATCGGTCAAGGCAAGCGCTTTCATCCCAAATGTTTTGGCCTTCTCAGCGAGTCCCTGTACTGAGCACGTGGCGTCTAAGATCGAATACTGAGAATGTGTGTGTAGGGAAATCCAGCCCATAGCTACCTAAAATTTCTCATAATATGCCGTAAGGAAAGTCAAAAGTCAAAAGGCAGAAGTCAAAAGTGCCGAGGCAGTAACTTCGTTACAGCGATCTACAGTAGAAGCAATGTAATTGCTTCCACGGTACTTTTGACTTTTGACTTTTGCCTTTTGACTTTATGAAGCGTCAGCTTCACGGGGGTTATTTTTGACAGACCAGAGAGGAAGGATGAGGAGAGCTGCAAGGATTGCGCAGACGGAGAGCGAGGAGAAAAATCCTTGCCATCCGTAATTTTGCATCACATAGCCAAGAGGAAATCCAGCAGTAGCTGCTCCTAAATAGGCAAAGCAGCCGGCAAATCCGGTAGCTGTTGCTGCCGCTTTCTTATGGGAAAGCTCGGTAGCTGCAATACCGATCAGCATTTGAGGGCCAAAGATGAAAAATCCCATTAAAAAGATCAAAACTCCATCAAGAAATGGTGGGCTATATGGCAATTGCCAAAAAGCAATTACGGAAAGTAAGACGCCGATGGAAAATATAAAATTGATAGGATTTCTTTTTGCTTGAAAGAGTTTGTCCGATGCCCAGCCGGCTGCTAAGCTTCCTAAAAAGCCGCCAATTTCAAAACAGCTGACGCAAATACCGCCGGTTTTAAAAGAATATCCCTTCTCTTCAATCAAATAGAGAAGGGTCCAATCATTCACAGCTGTGCGGATGATATAGACAAAGAAGTAGGATATAGCCAGAATCCAAATGAACCGGTTTTTCAAGACATAATCGATCAATATTTCCCTAACCGGAAGAGACTCTTTTTCGATCTCTTTTTTGCTAGTGGGATAATCATTTTTAAATTTTTCTACAGAAGGAAGGCCCAAAGATTGCGGGGTATCTCGGAGACGATCAATAAGAAAAACCCCTGCCAACATGCACAAAATACCAGGGATATACATCGCTAATCGCCAGCCTGAAATTTCAAGGGCAAAGGTTGCAATCAGTGGAATAAGCGCCCCACCTAAATTATGGGATGTATTCCAGACGCTCCACCATCTTCCTCTTTCTGATTGAGAGTACCAGTGGGTAAGAAGTTTTGCACATCCTGGCCAGCCCCAACCTTGAAACCATCCATTCAAGCCCCAGAAAACTGCAAAAAGAACCAGTGAGGATGAAAGGCCAAAACAAAGATTGAAAACACCGGTCAAGAATAAGCCGATCGCCATGAAATATCTGGGATTGGACTTATCCCCCATGATACCGCTAAGGAACTTGCTCAATCCATAAGTAATCGAAAGAACTGTGCCAAGGATCCCGAGCTGAATCTTGTCCATTCCTAGAGAGGAACTAAGGCCGGGCATTGCAAAAGTAAAACTTTTTCTTGTGAAATAGAAAAGGGAATATCCGATGTACATGCTGTAGAAAATACGAAAGCGCCAATAACGGAAGCTTTTTTGGACGGCAGCACTATCCTGCATCTCCTCCCTATAGGGAGCAGGTTTGAATAAATTCCAAAAGGAAGAACTTTTCTTTTCGGTTGAAATACTCATATAACCTTGCAAAGGTTAAAAGGTTAGCTTTCTTATGTCAATCCATTTTATCCCAGTAAAGATTTTCTGTACCTGGGTTTTCAATAACCAAAACAAACTTAGGCGTTTGCAAATTAGATTAGAAGAATATTATCATTGCAAAATGATTGTCAATCAATTATTTAAGAGATTGAAAATCAAAGATTTTTTTTCTATGGATATCCGCTCTCCTCACGACCAGCCTAAGGACCCCTACGAGGATATCAATGCCGAAAGGGTAGAAAGAGAAAAATTTGAAAAAGAGAAGGAAAGAGAGCGCCAAAGGAAAAAAAAGTCAAAAGTTGTTTTTTTTCTTTGGATCCAAATGATGCTCTTTTTTAAAAAACTGACCTCACTTTTCACGCCTACAAAACAGATAGAAAAAGCAAAACCCTATGTTGCTCTCATAGCGCATCTCGAAAAGGTCAAAGATGTCTTTGAAAAATTAAAAACCATCGATTTCAGTGAGGATATGCAGTATCTGCAATATTTTTCTGATAGCTGGCACGAATTTTTGGAAGACGCTGCAAAAATAAAAAAAGATGTCTCTTTTTACCCTTTTTTAGAAAAATTTATTCACCATGTTCAGTATTATCCAAAAGGTGCTGAGCATTCTCTAGGCTACTATTTAGGAGAGTTCGCAGGCAGCGAATGGGTCCCTTTCCCCTTCATGGAACTTTTGAAAAAGCTACATCAAGACCACCTATCTTCTCCTCACAGCAGCACTTTAAAAATCTGGACGGAGGCTTTAAACGATCTTCTATTCCGCGTGAAAGCAATTGTCTAATTTCAGATTTGCCTCTATAATTTTAGATCATTATGACATACCAAATTCCCAAAGGACTTTTTGACATCCTTCCTTATGGAGAAAAAGAGGAATGGAAACTCTCTTCCGCTTGGCAATATATAGAGAAAATTCTCCATAAGCTTGCCGGCGATTATGGGTTCCAAGAAATTAGAACTCCGATTTTCGAACATGCGGACCTTTTCCAAAGAGGGGTCGGTGATACTTCTGATATCGTTACCAAAGAGATGTATACCTTCGAAGATAAGGGCGGAAGGACCCTCTGCCTAAGACCTGAGGCGACATCTTCGGTCATGAGAGCATTTGTGGAACATAAACTCTATGCTCTCGGCGGAGTACATAAACTCTATACCATAGGTCCCATGTTCCGCTACGAAAGACCCCAAGCGGGAAGGTATCGCCAGCATCATCAATTTGACGTGGAGGTCTTAGGGTCCAAATCCTATGAAACTGATGCAGAGACGATCGATCTTTTTTATAGCCTTTGCCAAAGATTAGGGATAAAGAATATTACCGTGATGCTCAATTCCATCGGAGACCTAGCAGCAAGAGATTCTTTCCGTAAGGCTCTTAAAGACTTTCTCTCTCCTCATCTTTCTAAGTTATCTGAAGATAGCAAGATAAGATTTGAGAAAAACCCTTTGCGCATTTTGGATTCAAAAGATCCCGAAGATCAAAAGCTACTTGTGAACGCCCCTTCAATCCTAGATTACTTAAGTCCTGATGATAAAAAGCATTTCGATGGTCTTTGCAGATGCTTAGATGCAATTAAGATCCCCTATCAGATCAATCCTAAGATTGTACGGGGCTTAGATTACTACAACCGTACTGTCTTTGAAGTGGTAAGTTACGATCTAGGTTCACAAAATGCCATCGGGGGAGGAGGAAGATATGACGGTTTTACAGCTGTCTTTGGCGGCCCCTCAATGCCTGGCATTGGTTTTGCAGCAGGGATGGAAAGACTTCTGCAAACGATGTGGAAGCAAGGAGCTCAGTTCCCGTTGGAGAGCGTACCTTTTGTCTTCTTTATCCCTCTTGGCGAAGAAGCAAAAGAGAAAGCCTTTTCTTTGACTACTGAACTGAGACGCCATCTCATCCCGGCGGAAGTAGATTTAGAGGCCAAGAAAATTGCTCAAGGTTTGCAAAGAGCAGATAAAGTAAAGGCCCGTTTTGCTATTATCCTTGGCACAGACGAGCTTCAAAATGGCAAAGTAAAAATCAAAGACATGCAGAAAAGGGAAGAGGAAGAGAT
>DATIJO010000117.1:0-1977 GCA_035478555.1 Chlamydiales bacterium | reverse complement strand
GAGAAGGAGAGGAGATCTTAGAATTAGAAACGGAAAAGGTAAACCAAGTGGTTTATGCTCCTGCTTCGGGACAGCTTGATTTGAAGGTCAAAGTGAATGATGTGGTCAAAATCGGGCAAGTGGTCGGAACTATTGATACAGACAAAGCAGGAACTTTAAAGGCAGAAGGCAAAAGTCAAAAGGCAGAAGTTAGGAAGGAACCGGAAAAGGGCGCACTTAGAGTTAAAGAAGAAGAGTATCTGAATGAAATAAAACAGAAGAAAGAAGAACCAGCTCCAGCAAAGACAGAAGTAAAAAAGCAGAAGGCAGAAGTAGGGAAACAGAGAAGAGAAAGGTTATCTGGCCTTAGAAAACTGATCGGCCAAAGGCTGCTTCAGGCGAAGAATGAAACGGCAATGCTTACCACTTTTAATGAAGTGGACCTTTCGAAAGTCATTGATATTCGAAAAAAAGAACAAGAAAATTTCCAGAAAAAGCATGGGACAAAATTGGGTTTCATGTCCTTTTTTGTAAAGGCAAGCGTCCTTGCCTTGCAGGCGTTTCCGGACGTAAACGCCTTTATCGACGGCGATGAGATTGTCTACTGCGACTACTATGATATTGGAATTGCCGTTTCTACCGATAAAGGGCTAATGGTCCCCGTGATCAAAGGCTGCGATATTCTCTCTTTTGCCGAAATAGAAAGCCAATTGCAACAATTTGCAGACCAAGCAAGAAAAGGGGTTATCTCTGTTGATGTCTTAAAAGGCGGCACCTTTACCATCTCCAACGCAGGGATCTATGGATCTCTTCTTTCAACGCCTATCCTAAATCCCCCTCAAAGCGCTATCCTTGGTATGCATGCCATCCAAGAAAGACCGGTTGCAATCAATGGAAAGGTAGAGATCCGCCCCATGATGTACCTAGCTCTCAGCTATGATCACAGGATCATCGATGGTAAAGAGGCAGTATCCTTCCTGATGCATATTAAAAAGAACTTAGAAGAACCTTCACGCTTCCTTTTAGATTTATGATGTATGATGTTGCAGTAATTGGGTCTGGGCCCGGCGGCTATGTTGCAGCTATTCGGGCAGGCCAGCTAGGGCTAAAGACCGTATGCATTGAGAAAATGAAGGAATTGGGGGGTACCTGTTTAAATGTAGGCTGCATCCCATCTAAGGCCCTTCTTCATTCTACTGAAATGCTCTTTCGCCTTCAAAAAGATGGCCCTAGAAATGGCCTTCACTTTTCCGGAAATGTAGACTTTTCCAACATGCAAAAAAGAAAAGAAGAAATTGTTCAAGGTTTCAATAAAGGGGTGGAGTTTCTTTTTCGAAAAAATAAAGTAGAGAGGGTCCAAGGAACTGCTCAGCTTATAGATCCCAACACCATTCTTGTAGGAAATCAAAAAATATCCGCGAAGAATATCATCCTCGCAACCGGCTCTGAGCCTATTTCTTTGTCCTTTCTTCCCATTGATGAAAAAAGGGTTGTTTCTTCTACAGGGGCGTTGAGTTTGCCGTCCATTCCCAAACGATTACTGATCATAGGAGCGGGTGTTATTGGAGTAGAGCTTGGCTCTGTCTATAATCGTTTAGGCAGCGAGGTTCAATTTATTGAATTTATGGACAGGGTTTGTCCCTCAATGGACAGCACAATCTCTCAAACCCTAGAAAAAATCTTAAGTAAACAGGGAATGAAATTTTTCCTCTCCCATAAGGTAACCTCTGCAAAGCTAGAGAAAAAAGAGATCATTCTTTCCATCGAAGGAAAAGAAAAGTTTACTCTAGCAGGGGATGTTGTTCTAGTCTCTATCGGAAGAAAGCCTTACTCTAAAGATTTAGGTCTAGAAAAGCTTGGGATTGAAAAAGATCTCAAAGGCTTTGTTCAGGTGGACGGCTTTTTCAGAACTATTGTTCCCTCTATCTATGCCATTGGGGATCTGATCGATGGTCCAATGCTTGCCCATAAAGCAATGGAAGAAGGGGTAGCAGTTGC
>DATIJO010000116.1:0-9932 GCA_035478555.1 Chlamydiales bacterium | reverse complement strand
TTCTCATAAACTTCTTTTACCTTTGACACTTGATCTCTCTAAAGAAGAGGTCTTTCGTTTTCAAGAAGATGAGGAGTTTTTTCAAGCTGCAGGCTTTGAAATTCGTGCTGTGGGAGAATATTCCTTAAGCATAGACGCCTATCCCTCTTTTTTAAGAGAAAAAGATGTGATTCTCTTTTTACAAAAATACTCCGAAGAAAAAACGGGCTTTACGGAAAAAAAGATGAGACTTGCCGCAGTGTGCAACCGTTTTGCAAAAAGTAGAGGGGCTTTTCAATTTAATGAAGCTGTCAAAATTTTTGAAAAACTATTAACACTGCCCTCTTTCTTTTTTTGTCCTATTGGAAAAAAGACCATGTATGCCATAAGGCCTGAAGATCTATCAGGTTTTTTTAGATGAGTAGGATTAATAAGTTAAAGCAGTTTTTAGAAGAACACAAAATTGATGCGCTCATCATCAATGATCCCACCAACCTCTTTTATTTAACGGGACTCTCAATATCCACGGGAACTCTTGTTGTAAGCAGAAGCAAAACCCATCTATTTGTAGATGGAAGATACCTCCTCCTAGCCAAAGAGAAAAATCCCTGTCCTGTTTCTTTGAACTCAGAAGAAGAGTTAAAAGACTTTTTTTCTGCAAATGCCAAGATCGGTTTTGATGGAGGCTACTTTACCTACGAGACTTGGGAAGCATGGCAGAGAAGAGTAGAAAAGTGGAAAAAGGGAAATAGCTTAGTTTCTATCGATCTAAAAACTTTGAGGCTGATCAAAGACCCTGCAGAGATCGCCATTATGAAAAGAGCAGCGGATCTCACTAAAAAAGGCTTCTCTCATCTGCAATCTCTTTTAAAAGAGGGCATTTCGGAGATTGAACTTGCTAATGAATTTACCTGCTTCTGTTTAAAACATGGTGCTTCAAAAACATCCTTTGATCCACTGATTGCCTTTGGTGTGAACACCTCTTATCCTCACCACCGGAGCGGAAAGACTACTCTCAAAAAAAACGATCTTGTCTACATGGATTTAGGAGTGGTTTTAGATAACTACTGCTCGGATATGACGCGGCCTTTTTTCTTTGGAGAAAAAGATCCCAAACTAGCTCGCATTTATGACACTGTCCTAAAAGCGCAGAAAAAAGCCCTCTCTCTTTGTAAACCAGCCACTCTTACGAGCAGTCTAGATCAAGCAGCACGTGAGGTGATGGCGGAAGCAAAGCTAGAAGAGTACTTTGCCCATAGCTTAGGCCACGGAGTTGGTCTTCAGATCCATGAATATCCCAAGATCAAATGGGATGTGAACAAGCATCTTCTTCTTCAAGAAGGAATGGTCATCACCATCGAACCCGGGATCTATGTTGAAGGCTTAGGCGGAGTGCGCTACGAAGATACGATAGTCATTATCAAAGACGGATACGAAAATTTCTATGCTTAGTTTTCGTAAAAAAATTCTCATCTCCGATTTAATCCTTTTTCTTATTTTTATTGCCCTTCTCTTTCCTTTTGTAGGTAAGACTGTAGGAAATATCGTAAAAAAATCCTTAGAAGAGAGGGCAACTCTTCTGATTGATGAGATAAAAACAGCAGACAGCGAAGAGGAGATGGTCGAGAGGTTAAAAGCAAGCCAGCTTTTTATCTTCTTTCGTTTCAGTTTGCTGGATAGCGAAGGCAGGGTGCTCTACGAGTCTCATGCTGGGCAGCTTCTGAAAGAGCAGTTTTCGTCTGATTATATTACTTTGCATCCTGAAGTGCAGGAGGCCTTAAAGCATGGAGTAGGCTACAGCGAAGGCTATTCCAAACTCTTTGGCCAGACCTTTGCCTATATGGCCAAATCTTTTGAGTTCCAAGGCCAGACCTATGTGATCCGCACCGCGTTCCCTTTTCAAGAGGTAGAGGAGCTGACCAATGATTTTGAAATTGGTTTTTTAAGTTTAGGCGCGATCATCTTAGTCCTCTATAGCTTGATGACCTGGATTATTATCCACCGCTTAAGCTCTCCTATCCAAGAGATCATCAACGCGGTAAAACCCTATCAAGAAGGAAAGTTAGAAACTCTGCCTAAGATAGAATTAAAAAGGTCGATCGATCCTGAAGATGAATTCACCAAACTTGCAAATACCTTAAATTCTCTCTCTGAAAGGATCCAAAAACAAATTGAAACGGTCATCTATCAACGAAATGAGAACGAATCGATCCTGGATTCGCTTGTGGAAGGCGTGCTTGCTTTCAATGCACAGCATGTTGTCACCTATGCCAATTCGATGGCCTGCAAAATGCTAGGTGTAACTAAGGATAGTACCCTAGGGCTTTCTTTAACCGAGCTAAAACCAAAGACCTCCGCCTCCAATGCTTTGATTGAAAAATGTAAAGAGCTGCTTTCGAGGGCTGAAGAGAAGACCGATATCTTTCGTGAATCGATTGTCTTTGGAGATGCAGCTAAAAGCCACTGGGATATTATCGCAGTGCCCCGTCTTTTTAAAACCGGAACAATCTTAGTCTTTCAAGATAAAAGCGCAGATTTCCGCGTTCTGGAAATGGGCAAAGATTTTATTGCCAATGCATCCCATGAACTTCGAACTCCGATCACCATCATCCGAGGCTTTGCTGAAACGCTTCAAGATCTTCCGGAACTCTCTCCTAGTATGCTAAAAGAGATTACTGAAAAAATTGTCCGTACTTGCGACAGGCTCAATAATCTCGTAAAAAATATTCTTCTTCTTGCAGACATCGAAAATGTGGTCTCTTCACGCTTTATCGAATGCGATCTTGGCGAACTTGTGGAATACTGTAAGCATAGTCTCCTCGCAGTCCACAAAGCTGAAATAAAAATTCATCAAAAAAAGGAAGGGATCACCATTCTTGGTGATGCAGATCTTCTACAACTTGCCATCCTGAACATCTTAGAAAATGCGGTAAAGTATTCTACCGGTCTTCCCCACATCACCATCACTCTTGATCAGAAAGGAGCAGATGTTCAACTATCCATCGAAGATAAAGGGATTGGCATTCCAGAACCCGATCTCAAGCACATCTTTGAAAGGTTCTACACCGTCGATAAAGCAAGATCCAGACGCCATGGCGGCGCAGGCCTTGGCCTTTCGATTGTAAAGACCATTATCGAAAAACATCACGGAAGTATCTCCGTCACTTCAAAAATGGGACAAGGCTCAAAATTCACTATCCATTTCCACTCATACGATAGTAGAAAATAATTTTAGAGCTTACCCTGTTTTTTGACTTGGATGCCTTGATGAGTAGCGGTGGATGTGACTGTGCTTTCTTTTTTCTTGGGATGGGTGAAGCGTAGGAGTTTAAAAAAGGATTCAGGAGGAAGAGAATGATTTTCTTCCACAAGGATCTTCTCAAGCTGGCTTCTTGTGATTTTGAGCCTCTCTTCCGGATCCTGTTTTTCCTTGGCAAGGCGTAGTGCTACCTTTTCACCGAATAAAGTGGTGAGCATAGCATGGTCTGCGCAAGCAAGGCAGATTTTAGAATCTTCTTCAAAGGAAACAGACACGTAGTCTAAGAGACTCGGATAGTAACTTATCTGATGGAGCGATCCTTTCAGCATGTGATAAAAGAGGTTTTGAGTAGCGTTATCTTTGAAAGGGATCTGACTTAAATAGGTTGTTTTTTCTTTAGGTCCGGAGAGTTCAGAGATAAGTTTTTTAAGAAGAGGCCTTTTCTCTTGAAGAAGAGTGTTTTCATAGAGGTTTTGAAGTAGAGATTGAAAAAGATCTAACCTCTCTTGGTCAGGAGTTGGTTCAAAAAGAAAGGCAAGATTTAACCGAGAACAGGGGGGCATGTTCTCAGATTTCTTTTCTTTATAGACCTCTTTTATCACCTGTTCCCCGGATGCCTCTTTTTTTACTCTCGGAGTTTTCTTTGATTTGTAGTAGGCGGATTCATATTTGTTTTGAGCTTTCCTGGAAGCTGCAAAGTAGTTTTTATAAGAAGATTGAAAACGGGAAAGATCAATAAGATCATTATTCATGACTGTTGCATATAAAGAGATGACAATAAGAAGAGAAGAGACAAAGCCTAGAACGTTCATTCTTTTTCATCCTTTTTGTAGGTCACAGGAATATCCTGCGAAGGGAGAAAAAATGCAAAGCTAGTAGTGTCTCCTTTTTTTCTTTTTTGAGAAATGTTTTCTGTTATTACAAGCCTAATAAGAGATGGAACCCCGGATTTTTCTTTAGGCCAGAAGGTTCTCCATTGATAAGACGAACCGATCTTTTTGGCTTTGGGGTCTGGAAATTTTTCTTCCATTTTTGCAAGGAAGGTCAAGGAAAAGTCTTTGATAGGCCCCAGTAGGATTTCTTTTCGAAAGTCCATTTTTTTGCTTATGCGTGCAGGTTCAATCTGTAAGGTAAGATGCTCCTTTTCCAAAAAAAGCTTTCCTCTCACAGGCCCGCTAAAGCTAGGCTCAGGATCGATTCCATTATCAAAAATAAAAGAAAGCGCCGGATGGCCTTTCTCTTCTTCTGTGTAAAAGCCCGTTTGAACTGCAGAAAAGACTTGATTAAGCCGCATAGACAGATGTTGTCTGTCTAGGACATAACTCTTTGCATTTGCCATTTTTACCTTGGTCTTTACCGTTTGAGAGAGAAAGGTGAAAAGAAACGAAAGAAGAATGGCTAAAAGAAATAACGAAATGGAAACTTCAATTAATGTAAGCGGTCTTTTTTCTATCTTCATATCTTTTGCGCAAAAAGTTCATAACGGAACGGTTGGCCATTTAGCTTTAAAGAGATAATCAGATGGCGATAGACTGCGTTATTTTCTCCCTCTTTTTCACGTGGGACTTCGACAGTAAACTCTCTTTGGACCACTCGTTCTTTAAATCCCGGAAGATAAAAAGAAATATCCTCTAGGAAATAGTTTTTTTCTGATGAGGAAAGCTCTTCCCAAGGTATGCTATTTTGTAAAAGCATCTCCTTGATCTCGGAAAAGCTATAGTCAGCGATCCTGCCATATTCGATCTCTTCCAGCATCTCTCTTTCTTTTTGAAGAGCATGAATAGGACTTAATGCAAGCGGAAGGGCAGCTAAACTGGTAATTGCTAAAGCAATTAAGATTTCCAGCAGAACAAAGGGATGTTTTTTTATTTTTTTTAAAACTATTTTCATTATTATTGAAAGAATGGAATTACAAACTAAAGCATTATATAATACCCTTTTTTTTCATTTCCAGGAAGATCCAAGCCTTCCCTATAAGAAATGGCAGGTAGAGGATTTACGAGAGATAAAAACAGAGGATCTCTGGAAAAGGCTAAAAGGTTTAAAACAAGAAACTTTTTTGACTTATGCTGAGGAAGTAGATACTCCCGAGGAGCTTGCCAACCTCTTATATGGTGAAGTTGAGGACTTTGACCAAAACTATCTTCTAGTTTTTGAGCTTTGGAGAAGACTATTTCCTCAAAAAACAACTCTTTCTATCTTTTGTGATGAACTAGATAGAAAAATCTTTCTCTATGAAAAGGGGGAATTGAAAAATGATGAGGGGATTCAAGATTCTCTTTCCTATCTTCTTGTGATTCTAGGAGAGCTTACCGATAAAGGGCTGACACCCAAAGAAGCTATCATCACGATAGCGCCATTTATTGCCCATGATCTAGAAGAATTTCTTTACGACTACATCACCGATCAGATCCAAGCAAGAAATATTACCTATGCAGCGGAGCTTTGGGAAGGGTTCTACCCCTTTTTCATGAATGATGACTTTGTCTTTTTAAAAGCGCATATTTTAAGTTTTTCAGATAGCGAAGAGGAGGAAAAACTTCTCTTTTATCTGATCCAAAAACAAAAAGAAAAAATCGATTTAGATCTATCTCTAAGAATACTCGCTTATCTTGCTCACGCAAGCGATAAGAGCCTATTCTTAGATCTGCTAAAAATTCTGCTTCCACACTTAGAAACCGAAGAAGATCTCTCGGAAGTGTTAGATAGCACCTATACCTACTATGAAAGACTCGACTTAGAAGATATGCAAAAAGCCATCCAAAAGATCATGGACAAGCGAAAGAAAGTAAACTTAGAGTCCAAGATTCAAAAAGAAAATCCAGTCCTTAAAGAGTTTATCCAATTCATCTTTCCAATGTAATCTTGCTATAAAAAATTTTTTGATTTATATGTAGTTGATCTAACCAGATGAGTCACGAAATGAATAAAATCTTCTTAAGCTTAGCAGTTTCTTTAATCACAGTTCTTTCTGCCGAAACTCCAGCATGTCCTCAAAAATCTTGCGAGCCATGCTGTCCAAAACCAAAGCCTCCCATCTGCTGTGAATGCTATGTGCCAAGCTACAATGATCTTCAGTGTGATGCAGGATTATTTATCTACGGGGATTTTCTCTACTGGTTTGCAAAAGAAGATAATCTTTCACCTTGTATGACTGTGATAGGTGTGCCTAATGTTAGTAGTAGTAATAATTCAACATATGGCGCTGTAAAAGCAAATCATTTCGATACCAAATGGGACCCTGGTTTTAGAGCGGGCTTAGGTTATAACCTTCCTCACGATGGTTGGGACATTGATGCAAACTACACTTGGTATCGTAATAAAAAACATCAAAAGTTCGGTGTTCCTCCTTTTGGGACAGTAGGAGCGCCTAATTTCCCCGCGCCCGGTCAATTAGCTCTGATAGATCCCTGGAACAATTTTGCTGTTTCCAATGTGGGCGGTGGCGTATTAGAAAATCCTGGATTTGACACTGTTCAATCACTCTGGAAGCTGACCTTTAATCAAGTCGATTTGGACTTAGGTAGGAAATTCAGATTAAGCGAGTATATGGCAATGCGCTCATACATCGGCGCAAGAGGCGCTTGGTTTACAACAAGATTCAATAACATAGCTAGTAGTAATGCTCTATTTTCTACTAATTTTATCTTCAATTCCTTCTCAGATAAATTTAAAGATAAGATCTGGGGAGTGGGGCTTTTGGGCGGCCTACAGCCTGAATGGCACTTTAGTAGAAACTTTATTCTTTTTTCAAACTTAGATGCAGCCCTACTTTGGGGAAAATTCAGACTTCGTAAAAATGAAGACTATACTTCCTTTAGTAGTGCAGGCGTTGAAACGATTACTTTTCACAATACTCTGACTAGTGATTTCTTTAAATTGCAGGCTGTCCTTGATGTAACCGCCGGCTTTCGCTGGGAACAAACCTGGTGTTACCGTGTGAGGACCTCTCTGGATATTGGTTGGGAATACCATATTTGGTTTGATGTAAATAACCGTATCAAATATGGAGCTCTTTTTGGTTATGGAGCTGGAAGCGGAAATGACATTGGATTTTCTGGATATGAAGAGCTACAAGGTAATCTCATGATCAGCGGCGGTGTTGTGCGCTTTAGAGTGGATTTCTAAATTGATACAAATCAATTTTTGATTTAATTTTGAATTTGTCTAACTTTGGTGAGTCACAAAATGAAAAAAATCTTCTTTAGCTTAGCAGTATCTTTGATCACAATTCTTTCAGCAGATGATGGCGAAACTGCCTATATGGGCAGAGATAGCCAAATGAATCAAGAATGTCCGCAAAAATCTTGCGAGCCTTGCTGTCCGAAACCTACACCCCCCATTTGCTGCGAATGCTATGTGCCTAGCTATTATGATCTGCAGTGCAATACCGGGCTTTTTATTTATGGGGATTTTCTCTATTGGTATGCAAAAGAAGATAATCTATCTCCTTGCACAACAGTTCAAGCTGTCACAAATGTGGTAACAAGCACTACCCCTACAGTAGTTCTCGCGAATGTTAAAGTAAATCATCTGAATACTCAGTGGGATCCCGGTTTTAGAGTTGGCTTAGGCTATAACCTTCCTCATGATGGTTGGGATATTGAGGCAAATTACACCTGGTATCACAATAAAAAAAGCCATGTATTTAGTGTGCCCGGATTTGGATCAACAACCTCAAATGTTTTCCCTACTCCAGGACAGCTAGCCCTAATTGATCCATGGGTAAATACCTCTGTTTTGAGTCCATCAGGAACTTTTGTGGAAGTTTTTCCATTTGACACAGTCCAGTCACGTTGGAAATTAAGCTTTAATCAGATTGATTTGGATTTGGGAAGAAAATTTTGGCTTAGCAAATATACTGCTATGCGCACCTATGTAGGTGTGAGAGGAGGCTGGTTTACTACAAGATTCAATAATAAAGGATCTGCCAATTATAACTTTGCTTCTACTTTTACCTTTACTAACTTCTCAGATCAATTTAAGACTAAAACTTGGGGCGTAGGCCTTTTAGCCGGTATCCAGCCCGAGTGGCATTTTTCTAGAAACTTTATTCTCTTTTCTAATTTAGATGCGGCCCTTCTTTGGGGAAGATTTAATCTTCGTAAAACTGAAGATTATACCTCTTTCAGTGCGTCCGGTGTTCAATCCATCAATTTTCATGCGTCCTTCCCTAGCGTTTTCTATAAAATGCATCCTGTCTTAGATATTGCCTTGGGACTTCGTTGGGAAGAAACGTGGTGTTATCGTATAAGAACTTATCTGGACATTGGCTGGGAAAATCATATTTGGTTTGATGAGAACCATCGTTTCAAATATGGAAGTTTTTTTACCAATACTATTTCACCCGGCAATGCAATTGGATATTCAGGATATGAAGAACTGCAAGGCAATCTCATGATGGGTGGTGGCTTTGTGCGCTTTAGAGTTGACTTCTAAATTATTTGAATAGGAACAAACTTCAAATAATCTGCTGCGGTGAAAAGATACTGTACACCGTTCTTTTCACCGAAAAGCTTGGTTCCTTTTTTCAGATTATGTAAGTGTCCGAAGACAACATACTGTATTCCGAACTCTTCTAAAATTTTGGATACTGCAGAATCCTTCATGTCAGGCCCGATCGGCGGATAGTGGGTCATAGCGATACGCGTGTGCGCTTTGGGATCTAATGTTTCAAGACTCAACCTAAGACGCACGAGCTCTCTTTTAAAAATGTCATCGCCAAGTTCTTCTTGGATATTTTTTTCTTTTTCATTCACCAAAGGATTGGGGACGTAATCAATATACTCCTCGAAGCTATATTCAGAAGTATCCCAAAGTCTAGAGCCTCCAATGGTGATCCCGTTAATTGTGAAGCTATTGTTTTGTATGAGATGTAAAGAAGAGGGGAGATCTTTTTGCATCTTTTTTAAAGAGCTCCACCAGTAGTCGTGGTTGCCCTTCAGCATGACTTTTATTCCGGGTAAGCTATCAATCCATCTTAGATCGACTAGAGCATCTTCCCACTTGATCGCCCAAGAGATGTCGCCTGCGATAAGGACAAGGTCGTCTTTATGGATAAGTTTTTTCCAATTTTCTTCGATCCTAGCGCCATAATTTTTCCAAGCTTCTCCGAAGGCTTCCATCGTTTTACTTGGAACGCCAAAGCTTAAGTGAAGGTCTGCGATAGCCCAGATTTTCATAATTCGAAGTTATCAGGAATGACAGTGCCTGAGCTAACTACAATTATTCCATCGCGAATAAAAATCCCGTCTCCGTCATAGGTAGAGAGATTCTTTTTATTTGTCAGCTGTACATTGTTCCCGATGTACACATGTTCATCGATGATCGCCTTTTCAATCAAACAGTTTTGGCCGATGCCATACTTTTTGGGGCCAACATTCATCTGCTTTGGCGGGTTGTAGGAGTGGGAGCCCATCACAACACTATCTCGGATGACGGTGCCTTTTCCTACGTGGCAGCGGATGCCTATGATACTATTGTGGATCTCTTTCCCTTCGATGATAGCTCCGTCGCATAGAATGGAATGGGTGACCTTTGCATCTTTTACGCGTGGGCCCGGAAGATGGTTAGGGCGTGCGAAGATAGGATTTTTTTCATTGTAGGTATCAAGGCCGCTGTTGTCATTGATCAGGGCGAGATTGGCATTGTAAAACGATTGGATAGTTCCAATATCTTCCCAATATCCATGATA
>DATIJO010000115.1:0-7894 GCA_035478555.1 Chlamydiales bacterium | reverse complement strand
ATTCATCGTAACTTTTAAGAAAAGCAAATCCAAACCCCATTGAAACAAGAAAGCCAATAGCGATTCTTATTAAATATTCATTACCGGCGCTTAAATTCATTTATTCTTCTCCTTCAACTTTTCAATCTTAATGATCGCCTGTTCACCATTCAGGTCCCAGCTTTCACCTTCAACAGGTCCGAAGATTATCTCAGGAGCAAGGATTTCATGGGAGATATAATCGTTATACTCCTCGATGCAGGATTTCACACGGTCGGTAGTCTGCATAGTCACTTTGATGCGGTCGGTCACTTCAAAGTTCATATCCCTTCGCATCGTATTGATCTTATTCACAATTTCACGGGCGAGACCTTCTAAGAGCAGTTCAGGTGTTAGATGAGTCTCTAGTGCAACTACCAGCTCTCGATCGTTTCCTGCAGCTATCCCCTCTTTAACAATGCGCTGAACTGCTACATCTTCAGAAGTTAGTTCAAAAGTTTCGCCTTCGAGGGTAATCTTTAAAGGCTGGCCTTGCACAAGCACATCGATTGCTTTTCGATCCAGGTCCTGCATATGCTTTTGCATTTTGGGCATAAGCTTCCCGATCTTTTTACCAAGCACCCTGAAATTAGGAACGATGTTCACCTGCACAAACTGTCTCTCGTCTTGATGAAGATCGACATCTTTGACATTGAGCTCTTCCGCAATCAGATGTTTTTGTTTCTGAAGAGCTTGAAGAACATCAGGGCTGCTTACTGCAATATGCGCCCTTGGAAGCGGCTGTCTTACCTTAAGCTTGTGCTCTTTTCTGAGAGCATGGCCTAAGCTTACCGCTCTTTGGGAGTATTCCATCTCAAGTTCTAGTTCCAGATCTCTTCTCTCTTCGTGATATTCAGGAAAAGAGCAGAGATGCACAGAAAGAGGATCATTTTCAGTCCTTAGTTCTGCATAGATCGCATCGCTGATAAACGGAATAAATGGCGCTGCTATCTTTACCAGTGTGAACATCACAGTGTAGAGCGTTTGGAAAGCCTCTCTTCGATCAGGAGTATCCTCATCTGCCCAGAACCTTCCTCTAGATCTACGTATGTACCAGTTGGTCAGCTGATCGATAAATCCCACAAATGGACCTACCGCTCGGTTCAAATCATAGCCTGCAAGCCCGCTATCTACTTCCAGTATCAATTTATTCAGAAGAGAGAGGATCCAGCGGTCGATCAATGCTTTTGGTGATGCAAGATTTTTCGCAGGTTTGAAGTGATAGATATTGGCATAGGTCGCTAAGAAGACATAGGAGTTCCAAAGAGGGATCAAGATCTGTCTTACGATCAGCTCCACTCCCCTTTCAGAAAAGCGCATATCTTCCGCTTTTACGGCAGTGCTATCTAACATGTAGAGACGGATTGCATCAGCGCCAAACCGTTGAATGATATAGCCCGGCTCAGGATAGTTTTTTAGCCTTTTGGACATCTTCATGCCATCTTCTGCAAGAATGATGCCGTTTACGATCACGTTTTTAAAGGCAGGCCTTGAAAAAAGAGCAGTTGCAAGAACGGTCAAGGTGTAAAACCAGCCTCTTGTTTGATCCAAACCTTCCGCAATGAAATCCGCAGGAAAGCTCTTTTCTGTCTTTTCCTTATTTTCAAAGGGATAGTGGTTCTGTGCATAAGGCATCGAACCGGATTCAAACCAGCAGTCAAAGACTTCAGGAATACGCTTAAAAGTCTTTCCATTTAACGTAAATGTTAATGGATCTATGAAGTGCCTATGCAAGTCCACAATCTGCGACTTGGTCCTCTCTTCCAACTCCTTTACGCTTCCGATCACATGCACTTCGCCATCTTCACTTTGCCAGATTGGGATAGGTGTTCCCCAATAACGGTTTCGTGAAAAAGCCCAATCTCTTGCGCTCATCAGCCACTTACCAAAGCGGCCATCTTTAATGTGCTCCGGCATCCAGTGGATCTTGCTATTGGACTCAAGAAGTTTGTCTTTGATCGCCTCTACTCGGATAAACCAGGTCTTTACCGCTTTATAGATAAGCGGCGTGTCTGATCTCCAGCAAAAGGGATAACGGTGGCGGATCTGCGTATGTTGAAAGACCTTTCCCTCTTTTTTCAGATGACGGATGATCTCTTTGTCCGCATCTTTGACAAGGATACCTTCATACGGCGGAACTTCTTTGGTAAATCTTCCATTATTATCAATTGGGCAAACAACCGCCTCTATCCCTGCATTTTTACACGCAAAGAAGTCGGTCTCGCCAAAGGCAGGCGCGCTCTGTACAATTCCAGTTCCCTCTTCTGCAGAAACGCTCGGCTCTAGAATGACTCTAAACGCCTCTTCCACATCTTTGAAAAAAGGAAAGAGAGGCTCATATCTTTTGCCTTCTAGCTGTTTACCTAAAACAGTCTCTAGAATTTTGTACTCTTCAAAATAAGCAGAGAGCCTAGATTTAGCAATGTAGTAGATCTCATCCTTATGCTCGATCTTTACATACTCCATTTCAGGGCCGACCATCAAAGCTAAATTAGATGGCAACGTCCATGGAGTTGTCGTCCAAGCAAGAAAATAAGTATTTGGTTCATCTAGGACTGCAAACTTCACCGTTAACGATGGATCATCTACTTCTTGATAGTTCAAATTAGCTTCAAAATTGGATATCGGCGTACCCAGCTTCATCGAATAGGGCATTACCTTATAGCCCTCATAGACAAGTCCTCTTTCATAGAGCTGCTTGAACACCCACCAGACCGACTCCATATAGGTAGGGTCCATCGTCTTATAGGTTTCAGAGAAGTCCACCCACCTTCCCATGCGATCGACAGTCTCTTTCCACTCTTCGGTATATCTAAGAACGATCGATCTGCACTCCTCATTGAAATTGGCTATCCCAAACTTCTCAATCGATGCTGCTCCCGATAGCTCCTTCGCCTTCTCGATCTCATTCTCAATAGGAAGACCATGGCAGTCCCAGCCAAAACGCCTTGGGACATAGAACCCCTTCATGGTCTTATATCTTGGGATCACATCCTTAATAGTACCCGCCAGCAAGTGGCCATAGTGAGGAAGCCCCGTCGCAAAGGGAGGCCCGTCATAGAAGGAAAATAGGGGTTTCCCCTTCCTCTCCTCTAACGACTTCTTAAATATATGGTTCTCTCTCCAGAAGCGTAAAACCCGCTCTTCTCTCTCTGGAAAGCTCTCATCTTGTCTTATTTCAAACATAAATACTTGATATTCAATGGGGTTCAATACTATACAAAAATGCTTATTAATGATATAATAAAGTTACATAAATGAATACTCATACCAATTTCGGGGGTGTACAGGTTTCGACTTGGAAAACAAAGCATTAGTGGCATGCAGAGGTTTGTCGGTTGGCCTCTTAAAAAAGCCGACAAAACAAGAACTGATAGAGAAGAACAACTTCTCCAAGCTGCTTAAGACCTAATAGTCTAAGTAACTCGGTGCTTTAGAATCAGACCAGGAGTTCTAAAGTTACCGTCATATATCCCGGTATGGAAGATATACTTTCATCGTACCTCTAGTTATCTTCCGAGAAACAAGAGGATGGGTAGGTTAATCGTGGGGCGCCTTGCAGCATAACCGACCTATATACGAGGCGATAAGCATGTAGTCACTGGTGGGGAGTTCTCTGAGGACGAGAGTTCGATTCTCTCCACCTCCAATAAAAAACAGGCCCGGAAAACCGGGCCTTTTTTCATAGACAAAATCAAATAAGATTATCACTTCAAAAAGTTACGCAAATCTCCTAAATTTACGCAAATTTTACGCACTCAACTGGATGAAATGGGAATAATTCCAGAGATAAACCACTTACAATTTGCTCTTATTTTGCTCCATAGCTCTTAAGCAACTGTTCCACTTTTTCTCTTGATTGGGGGTCTTTAATTTGTGAAGCAATTTGCAAAGCGGTTTTTCCTTCATTATCTTTCAGATTAGGATTAGCGCCATTCTCTAATAGAATTTTTGCTTGATTTAGACACCACGAGTCAATTTCAATTGATGACAAATAAATACCGTTATTAATCCAGTTATGTAAAGGAGAAAATCCATTCAAATTTGTTGAATTTGGATCTGCTCCCTCAGAAATAAGAAAATCAATTATTTCGAGATTCCCCGCATAATGAAGAACAGTATTACCATATTCATCCCTCTCTTCTACTTTCGAACTATGCGGCCAGAGTATTTTAACGCATTCTATTGAATTGGAACTTACGGCAGCTAACAGAGGAGATCTTTCGGAAGCATATATATCTGCTCCACAATCAATTAAAGTTTGTAAAGCTTTTGGACTACCAGTTGCTGCTAAATACAAAGCTGTTTCATTGTTCATCTTTTCATTTATATCAACACCAGCTTCTAATAAAGCTATAATAATCTCGGAGTTATCTGTTTGAGCAGGATAGAATAAAAGAGGTCCATCTATGGAATGAAGGTTGGCACCATATTGTATTAATAAACTCACCAATTCTTTATTGCCATATAAAGCTGCAAAACCTATAGCAGTGCTAGGTGTATAATAATATCTCTCTTCTTGATAGTAACCACATTCATTAGCAGACGCCCCATGTTTCAGGAGCACCTCAACACTTCTTACATCCTTCTTCATTATCGCATAAAGGAGCATAGTCAGACCGTAGGGTCTATTATAGTATTTGTGAAATACTTGTGCGTATTCGCTTTCATTCAACATGTAATTCACATCTTTGGTTACAGCTGTAAAGGCTGCCATTCGAGATAAATTTGCCTTGGGCTGCCTTTCATGAGTAGCTACAACCATTCCTGTATTTGAATTATTTAATTCAATTATTTCCATAAATACCTCGTAAAATAAGCATTTTATTAACAATAATTATAACAAACATACTTAATTAATTATATTTAAATTAAATGTATCTTCATATCAATTCGATGAACTACCTAACTTCAAAAAGTAATTAATTATTTAATAAAGGATTTAACATAAAAGCTATTACATATTGAATGTAATGAAACTATAGTTTATTATATTGGATCTAAAATAATGTTAAATTAGACGTTTTATAATGTATAAAAAAATTTCTACTTTTCTCGCATTAACAATGCTCACTTCTCCCATTATACTACCTGCGCATATACCTAACGCAGGTTCCTCCACGATTACAACTGAACTCACCTCTTCACAACAGACATCTACCAGAACTATCGCAGCTTTAATTCAGAAACCAGATCAGGCACAAGCTCTATTTCATTATTTTCTGAATGAAATAGAGCTAGATGCTCAAATTAGCCGTGAGGAACAAGATGCAAAAATTCAAGAGTTTAAAACACTAACTAAAGACCTGTCTCCAGAGGTTGCTTCAGTTCTCACTACACTGCTTTTAGAAGAAACTCGCACGCGCATCATTGACATTCTTCAAAATGCTGGCCTCGAAGAGCCGGAAATTAAAGCATATCTTGCTGACAATGACCAAGCCGTTCAAAGGGTACAAAACATGGATGTGGAAACTGCTCGTCAAATGCTTTTCTTTGTTGCTGAGCTAAAAATTCATCGACAATATGTAATATGAATTTGGAGTTGCATTAGGAGCCCCAGCAAAACAACTGCTACGTCACGATCTTTGCAAGCTTAGTGCGGAACAATTTGAGGCATATGTTCGCTACTTTAGAGGGGGCAGACTAGAAAGCGACAGAGCAGCATTCTTGGCGGCATGGAAAATTCATCAGCAAGAAGAGCACCATCTTGAGTCTTATAGAAAAGAGGAAGGTTATATTGACAATTTTTCTGATGAGCGACTTCAAAACAATATGTTAGAAACCACAGCAGATATGTTGGCAGCAACGAAACAACGCGGTGGAGGCTTATTGACTGATTGGTTAGTCAATGTTTTTCCAAAATCCAATCCACATCCTCGCCTGATTCCTTTTTTGAGAAATGGTCTTAAAGCAGCCCATGAATTCCATTTAGAAAGTACGGATTCGGATAGTATCTTCAAAGACTTGCCTAGCTGGAATAGTGAGGTCGAAGAGGTGTTTAGAAAGCTATCTTCTTCCAATCTAACACACGCTGGGTAACTCCCAACTTTCCCCGATTAAAAGTTCTGAATGCCTCTCTCTATTTCCGAACTCGGTAGGATTATCGTCCCCTATTCTTTACGCAAATTTTACACATTGGACTAGATAAAATGGGAATAAAGCCAACAGCTTGTTGGCTAAGTTACAATTCAAATGTTACCTTTGGGAAAAATCAAAATACTGTCATAGATTTATTAGCGATGTAAGGAAGCAATGGTTAGATGGAAAACAGGGACTTCTCAAGCAAATGGGATTAACATACACTACCTTCGAACTGGAGGTAACAAGCCACCTGTTATTTTATTGCATGGACTAATGACAAGTGGAGGATGCTGGACTCCTTTGGCACGTACTCTTGAAGAGGATTATGATATTTTCATGCCTGATGCTAGAGGTCACGGAAGCTCTACCGTTCCCGATCGGGGCTATCGCTATGATATTTTGGCTGCCGATGTCTTAGGCCTTATCGAAGCTCTTGGACTTACCACCCCTATACTACTTGGTCATTCTATGGGAGGCTTGATGGCTTCTGTAGTCGCTAGTCAAAATCCTGACCTATTGCGAGGACTTGTTTTAGTCGATCCGCCCTTTCTGACGCCGAAACAACAGCACGAGGTATACGAGAGCGATGTCAAAGATCAGCATCGCCAAATCCTTAACCGATCAATGGAAGATTATTTGGTTGAGCTTCGAATCCGACAACGTAACCGTTCACCTGAACTCATTGAACTATTCGCTCAAGCAAGATTTCAAACCAGCATTCATGCCTTCGAAATTTTAACCCCGCCATATCCAGACTATAGACAACTGATCAGCTCTCTTTCTATTCCTAGTTTGCTCGTTATTGGGGGTGTTAACGGGATAGTTTCTTCTACGATGGCTGCTGAGCTTGTTGGAATCAACCCGAGCTTAAAGTTCATACAGATCGAGGAAGCGGGTCATGCGATCCCCTTTGATCAACCCGAACGGTTTTCAGCCGCCATTAAAGCTTTTTTATCCTCGATTGCGTAAGATTTGCGCTGTGTCAAATGTGACAGTCGTGACACAAAGTGAAAAATATTCACAGATACCATTATCAGATCTGTGACATATCAAAATTTTCCTGAAATGCGCAAATAGTGCGTAATTCAAAGAAGGAAGATCCTAGACATCTCTAAAACATAGGGAGATAAAACAGCAAGGCCATGAGAATGCACATCTCAGGACTAGTCAACCGCAATCATCTAAAAATTAAGAATAAACGACTTATAAGAATCTTGGATTACGCAATATTTACGCATTTTAGATATTTTTACTCAGGCCAAGTTTTTTGGGAGTTAATAGAAGAACCACGCGCTTTTTAAAACTTAGATCAGGAAATAATACGCCCCTATACCTATGAAGATAGGAAGAGCTAGAAATCCAATTTCACCTACCCTACAGGAATTCACAAACAGAAAGTTACCAAGGCTAGAAAAACTATTCCCATAACCGACTATTTTTTCTATCCGTTTATCTCCGAAAAATCTTACTGAACGCAAATAGAGAGAACTTAATAATGGAGAAAGTTTAACAATTTTCGGAATTTGCATAATATTTGCTTCCTGCAAGATGTTGCTAACATAATCCATACAAGTGTAGCTTCTCGGTATCTTAGGGTTTTTGACCATACTTTCTACCCATCGGAGCCCTCTTTCTCCAAAAAGCTTTTGTACTATCTTTCTCTCAAAGTTATCGTATTTAACAGACCTTTCGCCAGTGCTCTTCAATTTTTCTTTTAAATAATTCGATTGTTCCCGTGTAAGCCGGAGAGAAAACTGCTCAAAAGGAAGCCCCCCACCTTGTGATTTTTTAATTC
>DATIJO010000114.1:0-6296 GCA_035478555.1 Chlamydiales bacterium | reverse complement strand
CCATGTGTATTGGGCATAGAGGTCCCAGCCCCACCCACAAAACTCAAGGCCTGCGCCAACTTTAAAACCCGGATCCCAATTCCAACCTGGCCGGTAGCTTCTACCAACAGAGGGAGTAGTAGAACCGGGTCTTCCTCCAGCTATGACCTGATCAGCATTAAATTGATAGGTCGCAGCGAATTCCAAACCATCTTCCTTAGCGCCCCAATAGATAAAGTCTGCTGTTACAAAATAATCTACTCCACAATCACACCAGCGGCTGACAGTTTCCCAGCAGGATCTGGTGCAACAACATGTTTCTTCTTCTTGCTGCATGACGTGAGTATCGCTTTCAGCAAAAGTAAATGCAGTGCAAGCAAGAAATGGAAGGAGCAGCTGGAGTATTTTTTTCATAGGTTCAAACCCTTATTTTTTTGGTTTATTCTGTAGAAAAATAGATTTTATTAAAAGAGTTTCTAGGATTTATTTTGAAAGTGCTACTATCCCTCTTAGGGAATAAGTCCCTAAATTAATGGAGAATCTTATGAAAGCATTGTTTGCATTTTTAGCCTGTTCAATACTAACTGTAAGCGTGCTATCTGCAGCACCAAAAAAAGACAGCTCTTCCGCTGAATACCAAGTGGTTCATGGAAAGGGTTGCAGCTGCGGAAAAGGAAAACCGAAGTAAATTCAAAGCTTGCGCCTGGCAGGTTTCCCTGCCAGGTTTTGTCTTGTGCATAAATTTTCAGAATTTTAGACTCTCGCCCTTTTTCCAAACCAAAAAGAAGGAGCGTTAGTCATGTCAGTAGCTTCAGTAAATCAAGTTCACCAAGATGAAAAAGCAGCAACAGTAGAACCTATTGCGTTAGCATCAGCGCCTGCCGGTATTGCGTCAGCCCCAACTACTCTCTCCTCTGCTAGAACTCCTGCTCAAGCAGGTAGCGCGAAACAATACGCAATTGATTATGGGACTATGCAAGATGTTTACAAAATAGAGGCACCCGCGTTTAAGCTTATTAGTAAGTTATTAGGTAACGTTGTTATCGAATGTCATAATGAGCTTGGAGAAGATCAATTAAAAAGGGTGCTGGTACTTTTATCCGAAGTCTTCTTTGATGCATATTTCGGGTCTCCTATGGGTGCTATCGGTCCCGATTTTTCTCTGTTCGATAGTTTGAAGGTAAGCTTCACGGCTTTTTGTCTTCCAAAAGAACATGGAGGTTCTGCTATTGGATACCTCGACTATAAACCGGGCAGAGGACTGGATAAGCAACTAAAACCTGTTGCAGAGTCAGCCTGGGGAGATTAATTCAGTTCAATCATGCCTGGCTGTCTTTTTGCCAGGCTTCTTTTTTCTCTCTTTTTTTCTATCTTTATAGTATGAGTAGGAAAAATGGAGGAAATCAATGAGATCTTTTCTAATTCTTGGCATTATTCTTATCGCCCTTGGTATTTTTTCAATTGGTTATGATTACTATCCCAAAATAGAGAGGCATTCAGTTGGTGTTGGACACGTTGAAATTGGATCATTTGAAACAGAAAAAGAGAGCTCTCCAGTTCCATTGATCATCGGCATTGTTGCTATTGCAGCAGGATGCATCCTAATTATTATGAGAAGAAAAAAATAATTACACTCTTGGAAAAACGCCCAAGTACCTGTTTATCTTTCCATGGCCATGTTTTTCTAGGTATTGTAGTTCAGTGCACAGGCTTTTAAGTTTGGCAACATCAGCTGCTTTTTCTTCAGGATGCTCTAACATGTGGATCATGAGCTCGTCCCGCTGAATAACTTCCTGAATTTCAAAGGCGTTTTCAGGATGTTTTTTAAGTTCCTCATTAAGCCATTTGATGTGTTCTTGATAGTCGGCAACTGTAAGGTGAAACATAGTGATTGATTCTGTCATTTTATTATCCTTTTTTAATTAAATTCCTAAATCCCTCTATTTCCCCATTCATAAGTATAGCTGGCTTTGATTAAAAAATCAAGAAATTTCTTTACATTAAAAATCATAAGCTCCTGATAATGAATTAGATGCAATTCTTTCTTTCCATCAAAAAACCAAAACCCTTAAGTTGAGCTTTATGAGACTTCTTAGAGCTTCCCTTCATAAGGCTTATTATTCGGTGATGGCGCCGAAAGCAAGAATGCCTTTTCCTCCTGTCAAGAAGGGCTGGGGGGATCTCTTGATCTTGGCCCTACTTTCAGGATTGGTTATTGGGTTTATTTTTTATGGGATGGAATTTTTTGGGCCGATTCATAAAGAAGTCAAAATCGAACTGAGTACTGTTCGCTTACCTGAATATGCGTTTTTCTCATTTTCCAGGGCAATTGTAGCTTACGCATTTTCTTTTGTATTTAGTTTGGTTATTGGCTTTTGGGCAGCAAAAGACAGAGCGGCCGAAAAGGTGATCATTCCACTTTTGGATATTTTGCAGAGCATTCCGATCTTAGGATTTATGCCTGGAGTGGTGTTATTGCTAGTAAGTCTATTTTCCAAAACCAATATTGGCCTAGAACTTGCAGCCATTATCCTGATGTTTACAAGCCAAGCTTGGAACATGGCATTTGGTGTGTACCAATCGGTCCGTACGGTACCTGAGGAAAAAGAGGAGTGCGCAACGATCTATAAAATTAATTATTGGAAGCGTGTGCGCTGGGTGGAGTTTCCTTGCACAATCCATAGTTTGGTATGGAACAGCATCATGAGTGTTGCAGGTGGCTGGTTTTTCTTAATGGTAAACGAAGCCTTTAAATTGGGAGATAGAAATTTTCAAATTCCAGGTTTGGGCTCTTTTATGAGTGTGGCAGCAGCTCGTAGGGACATTCCAGCTATGATCGAAGCGATAGTGATGATGGTCCTTCTCATCATTTTTATAGATCAATTTATTTGGAGGCCGCTCGTAGTCTGGTCGCAAAAATTTCGAGTGGAAGAGACTGCTCCGACTCTGATTGCAGAATCCTGGTTTTTAAATGTGTTGAAGAATTCCTATCTGGTAAACGGAGTTCGTCTTGTAGTTCATGGCTATAGGAACTTTATCCAAAATCGAAAAGCAAAAAAGGTACCGGAAAAAAAATCTATTGGATCTATTTTTCTTGTGATCAGTAGAGCCTTCCTTTTGGTATTAATTGCTCTTCTGGTTGCTGCTGCATTTTATCTTTTTTTTGAAATACGAACGGTTTCATTTTCTCATTGGCTCTATCTGGGAAAGATGTTCCTGCTCACCTTTGGAAGAGTAATCTTTTGTTTAGTTGTGAGCGTTCTTGTAGGGCTTCCTTTGGGTTTAATGATTGGTTTATCAGAAAAACTTACAAAAATATTGCAGCCTTTGATTCAAATTACTGCATCATTTCCGGCCACTCTTTTATTCCCGATTATCATCTATATTTTAATGGTTGTGGGGATACCTTTAGGATATGGAAGTATGGTGCTTATGCTTACAGGAAGCATCTGGTATGTTTTTTTTAATGTGATTGCAGGCGCAAGAGCATTGCCATCCGATTTAAGAGAAGTAGCAGCCAATTTCCATTACTCTTTGCCAAGACGCTTTATTAGTCTTTATTTACCGGGGATATTTCCTTTTTTTGTGACTGGTCTTGTGAATGCCTCAGGAGGGGCCTGGAACGCAAGTATTGTAGCTGAGTATGTGACCTATAAACAGCAGGTCTACACAACCCCGGGACTAGGATCTGCAATCAGCATGGCAGCACAGGAAGGAAATATACCGAATTTAGTAGCAAGTGTGCTTGTGATGATGGTAATAGTTGCCTGTATTAACTATAACGTGTGGCTTAGGATCTATCACTATTCTGAAAAACGTTTTGCTTTGAACTACTAATGAAAAAACCACTATTTGAAGCTAAAGGCATCTCTAAAGAATTCTCGCTTCCACATGAGCAAGTTGCCCATGTGCTGAAAGATATTGATCTGTCTCTCTATCCGGATGAAATTGTTGCGATTATTGGCCCTTCCGGATGTGGAAAATCCACGCTCATGAGGATCATTGCAGGGCTCATTCCGGCAAGTTCAGGAAAGATTTTCTATCATGGCAAGCCTCTTCACGGCTTAATGCCCGATATGACCATGATCTTTCAAAGCTTTGCCCTTTATCCATGGCTTACTGTGAAAGAGAATGTGGAAATCGTATTAAAAGCGGAGCACAGCACAGTTGAAGAGATGGAAAAGAAAACAAGTGAAGCAATCAAGATGATAGGCTTAGAGGGCTTTGAAGATGCCTACCCAAGAGAAATTTCCGGAGGCATGAAACAAAGAGTTGGGATTGCAAGGGCGATTGTGAAAAATCCGGAAATCCTATTTATGGATGAGCCATTTAGTTCTATCGATAACTTTACTGCGGAAACGTTAAGGGAAGAGATGGTCCGAATTTGGGCGGATAAAAACTTAAGATTAAGTTCCATGCTTTTGGTCTCACATGATGTGTCTGAGGTGGCTTACATGGCAGATAGGATTATTGTGTTAAGCATCAACCCGGCTGAGGTCCATGCTATTATTCAGAACAAGCTGCCCAGACCAAGGAATTACCGTTCAAAGGAGTTCTTAAAGCTTGTATCCAAGCTCCATGATATCTATGGACGTCTTGAAGCTCCTAAGAAGGTCAAAAAGAAGGGGGAAATCCACCTTCCCTTTAGATCTGTTCATAGAGATCAAATTGTTGGACTTCTTGAATATGTGCATAGACGCGGCAAATCCTATGATATTTTTACTATTGGAAATGAGACCAAGCAGCACTTTGATCATCTCTCGAAGGTGTTAGATGCAGCTAAGCTTTTGGGCTTGATGGAAATGAAATACCATACGGTCTCTCTTACAAAAGTAGGAAAAGAATATCTAAAAGCAGCCTCTCAAAAGAAAAAAGAGATTTGGAGAGAGCAGGTTTTGCAGATACCTATTGTAGCAAGCGTCGTAGAAGAATTAAAAAAAGCGCCTCATCATACATTAGGACAAGCAGAAATTGTAAAAATCTTGGCGAAGGAATTTCCCCATCATGATGCACACGAACAATTCAAACTTCTACTTAGCTTTTGTCATTATGGCGATCTATTTACCTATCATAAAACAAACAAACATCTTACTTTGAAAAAATATGACACATCACGGTAGAGGCGTACTCTATGGCATTTTCAATGCCCTAGTAGTAGTTTACATGGGAGTTCTTGTGAAAATGGCTGGGGATATTCCCAGTGATGTCCTAGTTTTTGCAAGAGTGGGTATTGGTTTTATTCTTTTTTTGCCCATACTTCTTTGGAAGCATGTCTCATTTAAGCTGCATAAAGTAAAGCTTCATCTTTTTCGGGGTGTTGTTGGCATTACAGCTCTTTTTTGCTTTTTTTATGCTTTGCAGAGACTAACGCTTGTGAATGCGATCCTCTTGTCTAATACTATCCCTTTGTTTGTTCCTCTTGTTGTGCTGATTTGGCTAAAGATAAAAATTCCTAAAAAAAGAATCGTTTTTATGCTGACAGGGTTTATTGGTATCGCCTTGGTGTTAAAGCCGGATATGGGCATTTTTTCTTGGCCAAGCATTGTGGGACTTGGAACAGGGGTGCTTGGCGCTATTGCATTAGTGACCGTTAGACAGTTAACTAAGACAGAAGACAGCCAGACCATTGTTTTTTATTTCTTAGCGATTGCTTCTATCATTTCTCTAATACCTGCTGCTTTTCATATTAAATATTTGGAATTGGGCAGAGTTTGGCTCTATTTATTAGGAATAGGACTGGGAGGAATGCTCTATCAACTCCTCATTACTGAGACTTATCGCTATTTGCCGGCAAGCAAAGCTAGCTGCCTGTTGTATTTATCTGTAGTGTTTGGCGGATTTGCGGAATGGATCTTCTGGCGTCAGGTCCCAGATTTTTTTACCATAATGGGATGTGTTCTTGTGATTCTTGGAGGGATGGCGACGATTTTGGACAAAAGTCCTGCCGTGCCCTTAAAGTAGTAGTGTTTAGCCATTTGATGAGGGCAGGCAAACCTTCACCTGTTAAACCGGATAAACTGAACAGAGTATTTTCGGGAAAAGGATAAGATTTACGAAAAATCTCTTCATTTTCCTGCGCTCCTTCTAAATCTACCTTATTCAGTATGACTAAGAAAGGCTTTTGTAAAAGCTCTTCGTTATATTCTTTCAGCTCATTTCTTAAGAGGAGAAAGTCTTCCCAAGGGTCTCTTCCTTCGCTTCCTGATATATCGATAACAAAAAAGAGGATGGAGGTCCTTTCAATGTGCTTTAAAAAAGAAAGGCCAAGGCCGCGGTCGTTGTGGGCATCTTTGATGATCCCAGGAATATCTGCGATT
>DATIJO010000113.1:0-6002 GCA_035478555.1 Chlamydiales bacterium | reverse complement strand
CCGATCTCAGGGATCATGGGGGGCTGGGTCTTTAAAAACTCCTGTAGGATAGGAGCTCATTTCTATCATATTTCCAATGCAAGCATAGGCAGAAAAAACCCTGGCACAGAGTGCTTGGATTTCTTCTTCGCTTTTCCTATTGGCAGGGGATAATTTAAAGGCAAAAGTCAGAAGGCAAAAGTCAGAAGTAAGGTTCACTGGACCTTCTTCATGATTCCGCAGCCCTTTTTCTTTAATTATTAATTAATTACAAGTTAATTTAATTATAGTTTGATTTTTTAAACTAATTAAATAAAAATAAAATTAAAAGAACAATATTAATTAAGGGGTCCTTTTGTGCATAGGGAACTTCCTTTTGATCCTTTTCCATTGCTTTCAGGATCACACCAGCAAACGATAATAGGGTCATTTTTACACTGGCATGGAGAACCCCCGTCAGTGACAAAGCTGATCCCCTTAAGTGACGGGGATAAGATCGCTATTGAGGTGACTACGCCGGAAAATTGGCAACCCACTGACCGTACGATCATTATGGTGCATGGTCTTTGCGGGTCGCATAGGTCCTCTTATCTTGTGAGGATGACCAAAAGACTGTCTGCTATAGGGATACGTTGTATTCGTTACAATATGAGAGGATGCGGCTCTGGGAAAGGCCATGCAAAGCGTATCTTTCATAGCGGAAGAAGCGAGGATTTATTGGAGGTTCTGCAAGCATTGAAGAAAGAGCATCCCGATTCGCCTTACACGGTTATGGGATTTTCCTTAGGGGGAAATATTGTCTTAAAACTGGCAGGGGAGCTTGGTCATGACGCTGTTGGTTATGTGGAGCAGTTCATTGCAGTTAGTCCTCCCGCTGATCTCTTCATTAGCGTGCAATTTTTAAATGCTACCGCTAACCGTTTCTATGAACGCTATTTTCTTCGTCTCTTAAAAAATAATGTTCAGATGCGAGAAGAATTATTTCCTGACATTCCTAAATCAGATCTTCCTAATGCACTCACTATTTATCAATTTGATGAGCTATATACGGCTCCTCAGTGCGGCTTTAAAAGTGCTTTGGAATACTATGAAAAATGTAGCTCTAAACCATTGATCCCCAATATTAAAGTTCCCTGCCGCATCCTTTTTTCAGAAGATGATCCCTTAATCTGTTCTTCGACTTTAGACGATCTTGAGCTGCCTAAAAACGTCCATCTTTTCAAAAGTAAAAAAGGGGGACATATGGGTTTTCTTGCAACTCCTTGGAAAACAAGTGATTTCCACTGGATGGACCAGCTGCTTGAGTCTTGGATCGTAGATCCAGAAATTAAGTAAGAAGGCAAAAGTTCGGCGGAAGCAATTGCATTGCTTCTACTATAGATATCGCAGTGAAGCATTCACTGCCACGGCACTTTTGCCTTTTGCCTGTTGACTTTTGCCTTTATTTCATAAGGCCGGTGTTTACTTTTTGCCAATCCTTTTCAAAAGACTGGAGCCGTTCAATAGTGAGAGGATGATCGGACATCATCTCTTTAAATAACTTATCATCAATTGTGATGGCATTGACGCCGATTTCTAGGCACTTTTCTACCTGCTGTTGAAAACGGATGGAAGCGGCAAGGAGCTTTCCTGGCAGAGAATAGTTTTTTCGAAGGTGCTGGATTTGAGTCATAACGTGCATGCTGTCTGCTCCGGCGTCTGCGATACGGGAGAGATAAATAGCTGTATACTCAGCGCCTGCTTGATAGGCAAAAAAGGCCTGCAAGGGGGTGTAGGCAGCTGTTGCCATAGTTCGTATAGAAAGAGAGGATAGAGCCTTCATTGCCTTAAACCCTTCTTGGGTGCAAGGAATCTTAATTAGTATCCTGGGAGAAAAGGCGTGAAGGTTTTTTGCTTGTGAGATCATTTCCGGAGCAGTTTTCCCTACTACCTGGATGGTGATGGGGCCGCTTTGAATGTCGAGAAGCTGTTTTAATAGCTCCTCTAGTTTTACATTGGACTTACTTAAGATAGTAGGGTTAGTGGTGATTCCATGGAGAATACCCATGTTAGCCGCTTCCCTGATAGTTTCTACATTGGTTGAGTCAAGCCAGATTTCCATATCCTACCCACTATTAATTGGTTGCTGTAATTTTTTCCTCTTCCAGACTGATCTTTTTGTTTAGGGTTTTCACTGAATAGATCCAATAGATGGTTGCGCAGGCAACAAAGGGAAGGAGATAGTGGGTGATGGAGAGGACCGAGCCAGTGCCGATAAGATCGATCAGGGCAAGCTGGATCCAAGCGGAGCCCGATTTTCCCAGCCTAGAGCCTACCACATCAATTGCGGCCTTGCCTTTGACCTTTGACTCCTGATCAAGAGGGATAAAGGCCATTTCTTTCGTGGGATCGAAAAAGGAGTACTTCACTACTTTGCTGAGGATGTTTTGGGAGGCGCCAAAGAGAATAATTAAAAAGAGGGGGGTAATGGTAAATAAAGAGGTAAAAGGAGAGAGGTGGTCTTTGCAGAGAAGGAGGATCAAAAAGATGATTCCTGTGGACCCGACTACAATAGGCGAAATCTGAGCGCTAAAATGCCAGCCCAAACGACGGATCACTCCTCCGCCAAGAAAAAAGGCTGTAAGGAGAGAGATAAAACCAATTAAAGAGGTAACAGTGCCAATAAATCCTTGATAGACAGCGGGATTGGGATAAAGCAGTTTGAGATTTGCTTTCCAGCTAACTTCCACAAGATTGATGGCAAGGCCATAGCTTACTACCATCACGGCAAGACATCGTAGGTATTTGGAAGAGGCGATAAATTTCATGCTTTTCCATAGGGAAAGTTTGGTCTTTTGGTTGGCCTTTCCTAATTTTTCAGGATCATAGAACCTTTTATCAACAAGGACCTTTTTCTCGATCCAATAGTGGAATCCCATAATAAGAATTCCGAATAGAAGGATGAAACCCGCCAGCCATTGCAGAGTGAAGGTAAACTCCGTATGAGCATATTTCCAAGCGTAAAAACCTACTAACGGGCCAGTCGCAAGAGAAGCAAGATCGCCTGCAACAATGAAAAGAGTGTAGTAGCGCTTTGCTTCATTCATCATACTGATCTGATTGGCAAATCCCCAAAAGAGAAGGAAGATCACTACTTGTCCCCATAATTCTGCCATCACAAAAAAGAGGGCCTGCATCCAGTTGCGGAAGATCGCTACCCAATGCGCATATTTATTACCGATTACGCCAAGCAGCCAATCTGCTGATTCATGAGGACTAAAAGCCTCTCGATTGGGATAGAGAAAGAAGCTATAGATCAATACGAAGCCCATAAAGAAGCTGATAATGCCATAGAAGAGGGTGGACCTTTTAAAATGATTGGCAAGTTTGGCGTAGATTAATGTGACAATCAAAGCGATCGGGAGAACGATCCAGCCTTTTAAGACGGGTATTACTTCAGCGCCCGAACCTTTTTCGGTAACGATGAAGGTATCTTTCATACAGGTTAAAATAGCATAGACAAAGGAGATGAAAAATTTCATGCAAAAGAGAGGAAGCAGTTTCTTTAATTCGTAGCGGTGTATCGGCCAAAGCCTTTCCCTCCACTTACTGAACTGTTCCACTTTTTCAGTTGCCACTAAAAATCCTTTTATAGGCTGTTAACCCTTCAAATCGGGGCAAATCATATCCCCAATCTTTATAGATGTAAAGCCTGATTCTTGAGCTACTATAATAAAAATTGGAATTGACAAGTATTGTTTTTCTAACTGTAATTAGTTTAGAACTTTGAAGGATTGTTTTTATGAAAAAGGGCGCTAGAAAGAAGAAACGACCTGTGGCAAAAAAAGCTAAAACAGTGAAGAAAAAGACCAAAGCTCCTGTGAAAAAAAAGAAAGCTACCCCAGCAGGCGCAAAAGCGGCGCTGAAAAAAACTATTAGCGACTCTTTGAAAATGATCACTAAGATCAGGACCAAGGGTAAAGCATCCCAAGATGCTATTGATAAAGAGCAGAAAAAAATGTTCCGTACGGAAGATCCCACTGATAAATTGCTCTGTTATTTTCAAATTGAGGGATTGAAGATCGACTCCTTTGCAAAAATTGAAAGCGAGTACAAAACGCTGAGTCTTTTGTTAAATGAATCCTACAAACATGCCCATAAAATTGGAGGAATCGTCTGGGATGATTTCTTAAATATTTGTGCAGATCTTTCCAAAGGGATCGATTTAGATTTTATGGAAAAAACTATGAAAAAAATGCTGAACGATCTTAAAATCGCTTAAGTTATTTTTTTTCGTAGAGCATATGAAATCTATTCTTCTTTTTATTTTTTCTATTTGTTTTGCCGTTTTTTCCTATTCTGAAGAGTATCAGTTTGAAGGCGAGCATTTTCTTGCAAGCTATATCGACTGTGATATTGATGCCCTAACAGATCTTCCTGCTCTAGAAGCAGCCATGTTTAAGGCTGCTGAAAGTTCAGGAGCAACTGTCTTAAATTCATCCAAACAGGTATTTCCTCCTTCTGGCTTTACTCAAGTGATTTTATTATCCGAAAGCCATGCAAGCATTCACACCTATCCTGAATTTGGAGCATGCTTTGTGGATCTTTTCACTTGCGGCACAAGATGTTCTTCTAAAAACTTTGATCAAGTTCTTAGAAAATACCTAAAGCCAAAACAAGTCTCTCTCAAAAATCTCAAAAGAGGGAAAGAGATTGTAGAAAAGTAAATTTCTTTCTATAGGAGAACTATAGAAGGAAGTTTCCATGGGCCTTGCTGCATATCGTAAGAAGCGAACATTCAAAAAAACACCCGAGCCTAAAGGAAAAATTTCCAAACCTTCCAAAAAAAGGCTCTATGTAGTTCAAAGACACGACGCCTCTCATTTGCACTATGATTTTCGGTTAGAAATAGGCGGCGTGCTCAAATCTTGGGCACTTCCCAAAGGCCTCCCTGTAAAGCTAAATGAAAAGCGCCTTGCTGTGATGACAGAGGACCACCCTAAGGAATACGCCTATTTCGAAGGGGAGATCCCTAAAGGCAATTATGGAGCAGGAACGGTCAAGATCTGGGACCGCGGCAAATACACCAACCTGAAACGTGACAAAAATGGGAAAGAACTCCCTCTCAAAACCTGCATTCAAAAGGGACAGCTTTCCATTCTTTTAGAAGGTAAACGCTACAAAGGCGCTTATGCCCTGATCCATTTCCGTGATAAAAACTGGCTCATGATGAAATTGAAGACCAGGAAGATATGAGACAGCCATCTTGGGTACCTCCCATGTTAGCAACTCTTGTGAAAAAGACTTTTTCTAGTCCTGATTGGATCTATGAAAAAAAATTCGACGGGGTGAGATGTCTTGTGAGCCGAAACGGAGGAGAAGTAACGCTCTATTCCAGAAATCATAAAAAGATGAATAGCGCCTATCCGGAAATCAGGGATGCCTTTGAAAAGCAAAGGTGTAAGCACTTTATCGCAGATGGCGAGATCGTTGGGATGCGCGGAAAAAAAGAGGGTTTTAATATCCTGCAAGCAAGAATGAACCTTCAGAAAGAAGAAGAGGCAAGAGGAACAGGGGTAGAGGTTGCCATCTACCTCTTTGATCTCCTTTTTTATGAAGGAAAAGACCTTCGCCATCTTCCTTTAATTGAAAGAAAGAAGATCCTCAAAAAGTGTTTCAATTTCAAAAAACCTATCTTCTATACAAATCACATTGTGAAACAAGGGGAGAGGTATTTTAAAAGCGCCTGTAAAAAAGGGTGGGAAGGGGTCATTGCTAAGAGAGCAAAAAGCCTCTATCTTGGGAAAAGATCCACCGATTGGCAAAAATTTAAGGCAGTCCGCTCACAAGAGTTTGTAATATGCGGATATACACCGCCTCAAGGCAGCAGAATTGGGTTTGGCGCAATCCTCATCGGATATTACGAAAAAGGCAAGCTTCATTTTGCTGGCAAAGTAGGGACCGGATATACCGAAAAATTCTTGTCCGATCTTCATGCGAAATTAAAAAGGATCCAGACGAAAAAATGTCCCTTTCATTCTCCT
>DATIJO010000112.1:0-7628 GCA_035478555.1 Chlamydiales bacterium | reverse complement strand
TCCATGCTATTGATAACAATGGAATGGGAGTATTTTGGCATGGCCTTAAAGAGGGCTATAATACTATGGACCTTCTTGCCGCTTTCTTCTTTTCTTCAGCAATCCTTACCCTTCTGAAAGAACGCAAGACGATCTATTCTCCTATCAAATTATCTCTCCATGCATCCTTTATTGGAGCTGTTCTTTTGACGCTTGTTTACATTGGTTTTTGCGTACTTGCTGCTTTCCATGGCAGTAATCTAATAGGGATCAATAAAGACCAGCTTCTAAGCTCTATCGCCCTAAAGATTGCGGGTCCATCAGCTGGAATACTTGTTTGTATCGCGATTGCATTGACCTGTCTAACTACAGCAGTTGCTCTCATCTCGGTATTTAGCGATTTTATTCAAAAACAGGTGTTCAAAGAAAAGGTACGCTATGAAACTGTCCTCTTAGGATCGCTACTTCTTACCTTTGCCATCTCCACCATGCAATTTACAGGGATAGCTGCGTTCCTTACGCCAATTCTGGATATCACCTATCCCGGGCTGATCGTTTTTACTCTTCTCAATATTCTCCACAAGCTAACAGGATTCAAACCGCTCAAATGGCCTGTCTTCTTAACCTTTGGCGTATCTGCTCTCCTTTGGCTCCTTAAATAAATAACAAAGATCGCCGGCCCAGCGTTGCTGAGACCCCCGGCGGCATGATCGGCCTACGGCCGGCAGGATAAAAAAGTTCCTACATGCCCGCCGAAGGCGGATCCTGCCACTCAGGGGCCCACGCGGAGCGGGGCTGAGTGATCCTTGTTAATTTTTTTCTTCTTTTAGCTTTTCTAACTTGGGCTTCATTTTGGAGAGGGCAAGGATAATTGAAGAGAGGATCAAGCAGATGCCTAAGAACTCAAGTTTGGGAGGAAGTCTTTTTTCCAAGATACAGACAAAGATCAACCCAAAAATAGTTTCAAAAATGGTCATTTGTCCCGCTGCGGAGACGGACAGATAGAGGCATGCTCGATTCCAAAGAAAAGCGCCAACCCAGGAACAGAGGAGGCCCAATGTTGCCGAACCGATCAAGAAAGAGGAGAGCATTGGGGTGAGTGAAGAAAATTTCTCGAAGGAAGTTTGAGTGCAGGCCCAAAATATACCAAGAAGAGCAACCCAAAAAAGCGTGGCAACACCAATAGCAGTGGACCAGTCCCCTGAGGGGACTTGGGGATTATTCTTTAAAAAACGGCTGTTTGCGACCACATACCAGCTCCAGGAAAAGAGAGCTCCTAAGCAGCATATAAGCCCTAACAGGAAAAGCTGAAGCGAATCATTTGCTGTAAAATGAGGGAAATTAATAATCACAAGCCCGGCAAAGAGAAGAAGAGAGGGAAAAATGAGCGTTTTATAGCTGATCTCTTTTTCTTTCCAATTTCCAAGTAGGGCAATTGCAATAGGGCTGATCCCTAAGATAAGAGCGGTGATGGCAGGGGTTGCAAACCTTAATGAGAGAACAAAAAAAATGTAGTAGCCGATGGTTGCGGTAAATGAATAGGCAAAAGCCTTTTTCCAAGTAGATATCGGAAATCGAAAAGCTCCCATCCATCTTCCTCGAATGAAGATCAGTGAGGAGAGCGCGCCGTAAAAGAAATACCTTCCCAAAGCAATTTCAATTGGGGAAAAACCCTCCATAAAAAGAGGGACCACAAAAATCAGCCCCCAAATAAGGCAGGCGGATAGTGAGTAGACAATTCCTTTAAGCATTAGAAGAGCCTTTTTCCGTTAGGGACTTCAGTGTCTGGAGTTGCCAATACTACTTTTCCTTTTTCATTAGGGAATCCCAATGTCAAAACTTCGGACATGAAAGGACCAATTTGCTTGGGAGGAAAATTTACAACTGCCATGACCTGTTTTCCGATCAATTCTTCTGGATTGGGATATACTTCCACGATTTGCGCAGAAGATCTTTTTAAACCAATTTCTAACCCAAAGTCAATGACCAGCTTGTAGGCAGGCTTTCTTGCCTCAGGAAACGGCTCTACTTTTACAATAGTACCGGCGCGGATATCTACTTTTTGAAAATCATCATAAGTGATCATATAAGTTCCCTGAGTAAAAAAGGGTCTTTAGCTTATGCAAATTAGTCTTTTAGGGCAATTGAGGGGTGATTATTGAAGAAAAGAGTTGATTCTGCTTAGGTTGAATTTTTCCTATAGTATGTGTATAATGTGCTCATTCCTTTTAAATATGGGTTCGTTATGCACACATTTTTTCCCTTTTTGCTATTCCCATTTTTTCTTTTTACAGCCTTAAGGGCGGATAACTGGAAAGGAAATGAGTATGCTAAAAATTCTGAATCCCAAAAGTCATCTGCTGGTGATTTTTTACAAGATATTCAGCTTAAAGGTAATGAAACAATATTAGACGTGGGATGCGGGGATGGAAAGATTACCTCAAGTATGGCAGCAAAAATCAATGAAGGATTTGCTATAGGTTTGGATATCTCTCCATCGATGATCGAGCATGCAAAAAAAACCTTTGCAGATGTGCAGAATTTAGAGTTTGAAGTAGGGGACGCTGCGGCAATCTCTTATAAGGAAAAATTTGATCTTATCACCTCGTTTACTGTGATGCAGTGGGTGTTGAAACAAGAGCAGGCTTTAAGAGCCTTTCATCAGGCTCTAAAACCAGAGGGACAGATCCTAATTCAAATGCCAACAGGTCTTCCCGATGCAATGAAAGAGGCTGTGAACAAAACAATCAACGATGAAAAATGGAAAAGCTATTTTGTAGGATTTAATCCTCCTTGGCGTTTTTATGGGAAAGAAGAGTACCGAGCATTATTAGAAAAGACAGGATTTGTCCAGAATCATTTGGGATTGGTCACTAAACATGAGAAATTTCCAAGTAGATCGGCCTTTCAAGGATTTATCAGACAATGGTTTCCTTATCTTAGACCTCTTCCAGAGAATTTGAAAGATGCTTTTATTACCGATCTTGTGGACCATTATATAAAACTTCTCCCGGCTGATAACGAGGGAAGAGTTAGTTTTATTGTAGAGAGATTACAGGTTATTTCGAAAAAAATATGAAAAAGTTAGTTCTAGAAGTAAAAAAATTGAAAAAAGTCTATCCGGGCAAGGAGCAATATCTTGCTGTGGATGAGATCTCCTTTTATTTGCAAGAAGGGGAAATTTTAGGGCTTTTGGGCCCTAATGGATCGGGCAAGACAACCACCATTCAAATGCTTTTAGGAACTCTTTCTAAAACATCGGGAGAGATTCTCTATTTCGGGAAAGACTTTGATAAATACAAGCATGAGGTTTTGCAGGATATTGCTTTCGCGAGCACTTATACAAGCTTGCCTCATATTTTGAGCGTGAAGGAAAACCTGATCGTATTTGGAGCCTTGTACGGTTTCAATAAAGAGGAGAGTATAAAGCGATTTGTCCCTCTTTTAGAGCGTTTTGGCATCGCAAATAAAATGAACAGTAAGGTTGGCTCTCTTTCCGCAGGACAGATTACAAGACTTGTTTTAGTCAAAGCTTTCTTTATTCAGCCTAAGATTGTTCTTTTAGATGAACCAACAGCCTCTCTTGATCCTGATATTGCGAAAGAGATCTGCCAGTTCATTTTAGAGCAACGAGACAAACAAGGACTCTCCATTCTTTTTACCTCGCACAAAATGGAAGAGGTGATGGCTGTTTGTGATCGAACCATCTTTTTGAAAGGAGGTAAGATCATTGCCGACGACCTTCCTGAAAACCTTGCAAAAAGCGTCTCTAGATCAGCACTGAAACTTCACATTACCGACGGGATGAAACGGACAATTGCATTAGCTGAAGGGAAAAACCATAAATATACCCTACAAGAGCGCATGATCCATATCTCTTTGGATGCTCATGAAATTCCTCCGTTTTTACATGCTTTAAGCAAAGCGGAAGTGAACTATGCGAATATTACTATTGAAGAGCCAACTTTAGAAGAGTACTTCTTGCAAATCGCGAGGAACAAATGAACCTAAGCAGAATCAAGGGCGTCTTTTTACGCTATTTTTATGTCTTAAGAAAAGGCGGGCATCAACTAACTGATCTTTTCTACTGGCCTCTTGTAGATATTCTTCTGTGGGGACTCACATCCGTTTGGATCCAATCGCAACATAATGCGGCAGCTCTTCCCTTGATCCTCATGACAGGCCTCATTTTCTGGCAGATCGCATGGAGAGGATCGGTGGATGTGTCGGTGAGCATGGTACAGGAGTTTTGGCATCGTAACCTAGTCAACCTCTTCTCAACTCCATTAAAAATATCGGAATGGACAGTGGGGGTACTACTTCTTTGCATTTGTAAATTGATCCTCTCGATAGCATTCGGAGGTCTTGTTGTCTATTTGCTCTATGCTTTGAATATTTTTACGATCGGCTGGGCCTTTTTGCCCTTTACCATCTCGCTTCTTCTATTTGGCTGGACACTAGGCTTTATTGCAGCAAGCATTGTGATCTATTGGGGACAGAAGGTGGAAATGTTTGCATGGATGATCCCCTTTATTTTTGCGCCCTTTAGCGCAGTCTTTTATCCCGTCTCTATTCTTCCTGCTTGGGCTCAAGTTATCTCCTGGTGCCTTCCCACTACCTACGTCTTTGAAGGCATGAGACAGATCTTATCAAAAGGGACGTTCCCAATTGCGGATTTCTGGATCAGCATGGGACTAAACTTTATCTATCTTGCTCTTTCCATTCTTCTTTTCAGAGTCATGTTTGAAAAGAGTAGAGCTAAGGGCTTTGCCCGCCTAGAATAGTTATGAGCAGCCTTAGTATTCTTCAACGTCCAGCCGATATCATTGCTGAATACTGGGGTACAAAAGAGCTACACAAAGTAATGCTTATTAAAAACGGCTTTGCTATGGGAATGAGATACCATCCTGGTACAGAGATGGATTTCATAGCTAAAGCAAGCGAAAAAGCTCGTATTCACACGGAAAGATACTTTAAAGACCAAGATGAGGGGCTAGACAGCAACGCTCGTCGATATAGAGCTGAGCGAGAAGCTTATGTACATGAAATGCAAGAGAAAATGTCGGCATTTGCAAAAAGATCAAGAGCAAATGGATCGATAAATTTCTTATTTTTTGCACCTGGCACATTAGAGAGTCCTATAGTTGGACACGTTCCAGGAGCAAGCACACAATTAGTTGGAATGAATATGGCCAGATGGGAAGGATTACAAGTTCATACGATGGACCTTACCTGCGGTTTTTGGGATGCAGCAATAACACGTTTATATCAATTACTGGCAATTCGAGATGAAAGAATATTACAACATCAAGATCCAAAAATTACTTTGGAAATTATAGCAAGGGCCACTACTCAGGCATATACGGATCTTGCCAAGATGGCCGAAAGCTATTCTGCAGATTGTGATGAGGGAGATTGTGTCGGTTTAAAAGAATGGTCTGATTGTACTTTTTCGGTAAACATTTCATCTGAGTTATTTTGCCTAATAGCAAGAGAAATTAATGTATTGGTGAAACAAATCTGTCCCTACGCATTTAATGATGAAGGGATTTTTAAATACTATCCCTCTTTGGTTGATCAATGGAACCGCCTGAATAGGACAATTGATAATTTAAGGTATACGATGCCCGTAAGACATTTTACCCTCTTAAAAGTAGCTACTAGGCCAGGCAAAGATATTTTCTTTGCTGACACTACAAGATCCTTTTATCATCCCTTCCAAAATCCAAAAAAGAGAATGAGGGAACAAGAAAAGCTCCCAACAAAAGCGATAGAAATTTTGGACCATCTATTTCAAAGAGTGGCCCCTCTTACACGGCTGCAGTGGTTCATAGAGACCAAAGACGATCTAGCAATGTCCTTTGATGTAGAAGTTCGAGAGCTTCGAAATCAACCCCCAACTTCTGGGTAACCTCTCCTATTCAATGCTCTTAATGCAAAAATGTGATAAATTTTTTTTACATTTTTGCAGGAGTTTGGAATATGGCAAACCTATCTATTTCATTAAGTAGATTGAGCATCCAAAAACCATATAAGAATCATGCAGATCGCACGCATGCAAAAATCACCCTTTATGAAAACACTTCCAAAATTCGTAAAAGCAAACTCTATTCTCTTCCGGTGGGTGTCCCAAAAGAGGTCTACTATCTTCCAATTGTAACAGCTAGAAATAGGGTTGTTGTATTATCCGATAAGCCAGAGCCTGCTGGAAGAGTTCAAAGAGTAGTTGTTCCTTCTTTGAAATTAAAAAATATCCCTCTAGAACCAAAGGCTCCTTCTTGTAAAACTCCAATTGACTGCTATGCCTTTAGACTCTCATTATTAAAACGTTAAAAATACTAATAATAATTATTTTAACAATAGATTTTATTTCATTTTTCTGTTAAAATAATTGCATTAATTAATTAAATGGTGCTTTATGGCAAGTGCAGCCGTTTCTTATGCAAGACAAGATCAAACTCAGGGCTTACCAAGAGATTTTGGTGATGAAAAAAGTAGAGCGATATCCAGCGAAGAATATGCTCAAGCAATGGAAAGAGCTGAATTCAGCGCTGCAACTGCATTTTCGGATTCTTTACAGTGTCCCTCTGGAACGGAAGATCTTGTAAGATCATTTCAGGAATATTGGAAATCTTATTCAGGAATGGATTTAAGCAGAATTGAAGCTGAGATAAGAGAATCGTGCACAGCTAAAGAAACTGTATTGTGTCCGGATAGGGATATAAGCGATCCTGACTTCCAGTCGAATAAATTGTTAGTCAGTTGGATTTTTCCTTTTCTGGATGAGGCCAATTTAGCAAAGTGTAATAGGGTATGTAAGTCTTGGAGAATTTATCACATTTCCAATGTCACTCTTATCCAGGTTATTCAACATTCCGGGCCCCATGCAACAATTCCTAGAGTCAGAAATGCTGTAGCTAGCGGCTACATGATGCAGCCAGTCCCTTATCTTAGTGCTCCTCAAGTAGAGGAGGATGCGCCTATTGACGATGCAGATGAAATTGACTCTATGTGGGCTGGCCCTGCGCCTCATTTCGAACCTATGTTGGCAGATGCTGCAATAGTTGATGAACCTGATATTCTTACAAGTTGCATGGAACGCGTAAGAATACTCATCATGTCAATCCTTGATTGGTAAAATAAGAGTTTAGATTTATACTCTCCCTCAAAAGGACTTAAAATTTTGAGTCAGCGTTTTGATGGAAAAAAAATCCATTTGCCTGAAAGCGAATGGAAGAGAAGGCTCTCTTTAGAAGAGTTTCGTGTTCTTCGGGAAGCGGGTACTGAGATGCCCTTTCAAAATGCCTACTTTGATCATAAAGAACATGGGACCTATGTATGCGCAGGCTGCGAGCTTCCCTTATTTAGATCCGAAGCAAAGTATGATTCAGGCACAGGCTGGCCTAGCTTTTATGAACCGATCTATCCTGAAAATGTTGCCTACCATGAAGATCATCATCTCTTTACTCCACGAATTGAAGTGGTATGCGCAAGGTGTGGAGGACACTTAGGCCATGTCTTTGATGATGGGCCGCCTCCAACGGGGAAACGCTACTGCATGAACTCCATTTCCCTCATCTTCAAAGCCAAAAAATATCACTGATAACAGTGATATCCAGGAGAAAAATTCCCGTCATTATATCATTACA
>DATIJO010000111.1:0-3117 GCA_035478555.1 Chlamydiales bacterium | reverse complement strand
ATTAGTTTCTACAGTCTCTACAGCCTCATGATAGTGAGGATCAAATTGGTTTCCTTCCGAGTGAAAGGCAACAATCCCATGGTTATGCAGAGTATCTTTAAATTGGGTGAGGAACATCTGAAAACCAGCTGCCCAGCTTTTCACTTCAGATGACATCTTGTCTGCAAACCCTAACGCATTCTCAAAGCTGTCGATCGTAGGCAGAAATTCCGCAATCACATTTTCTACTGCAAAACGGACTGATTCATTCTTTTCTTTGATCAGCCTTTTGCGGGTATTTTCTAATTCAGCAAGCAAGCGGATATATTTATCCTTGTATTCAGCAGCTTCTTTCTCTGCCGGATTTTCCTCATCTAATATGTTCTCTTTACATTCCTCATTTTCGTCCATGAGAGTCTCCTAATTTTTTTTTGCTTTTATCCTCTAAAAGAATCCCTTTTTGAAGTGGATGAAAGGGAATTTGAAATTTATTAACGCTTTTACTTAATGCTTCGCTTACATATTCGCTAACAGAGTGGAGCAGTCCGAAGAGCTTGCGGTAGGGAAGCCTGCAAGGGCCTAATATTCCAAATGCGCCTACAGTGATCTTTCCAATTTTGTAAGGGATAGCAAGCACAGCTGATTCCATACCTAACTCATCTCCGATCCAAGTAGAGACGCCTGAACTTTTCATACACCGTGAGAGAATAGCGTTCATTTTCACAAGGTCTTCAAACAGCGCTAAATTGTTCGCGAGATGAATAGGATCTGAAAATTCAGGAAAGTGCAGTAATTTGGATAAACCTGTGCAGTAGATCTCTTCCGGTATCGCTTGGCTAAAACCCGCCACATGTCTCACCATGATCTCGTTGTAAATTCTCTGTGCCCACTTCAGCTGCTTTTCACTTGTAAGAGTGGGTTTTTCCTTTTTGCTAAGGCGCCAATAAAAATAGTCTTCTAAAGCGGTCGCATCGCTTTCAGAAAAGGAGACCGGGAGGTGGAGGACCTCTGTACGAAGAAGGCCAAAATCGGTAGAGATCGCGCAAAGAAGCCTTTCCTTATCAAAAGGGATAAAACGAATGTTTTGGATCAGGTCCATATCCAATCTAGGAGTCAGTAAGAAAACAGGACATCCGGATACTTCGCTTAAGGTTTCGGCTGCTTGGTGGAGGTAAGAGATCACCTCTTTCATCTCTTTTTGAAGAGCGATTTTCAATACCTTGTCTTCTTTAGGAGAGACTTCCGCTTTTGAGATGAGAGAGGCATAGAGCTGGTAGGCCTTGTTCGTTGGGACCCTTCCACCTGAAGAGTGCTGCTGCTCTAAATAACCTTCCTCTTCCAGTTTGGCAAAGTAGTTGCGGATGGTAGCAGAACTTAAAAACTTAAACCCATTGGATTGTAGGGTATTTGAACCGATAGGCTTACCGGTTTCCAAATAGAGCTCGATCAGTCCGAGTAGGACTCCCTTTTCTCTTTCTTGCTTAGGGGGTTTATGCATTAGTGTCTTAAGAGGCATAGATTTTTCAGTTTATTGTTATTCAAACCGTATTATAGCAAAGTCGGAAGAAATTTAGCAATCGAATTCTTAGACTGCTGAATTTTTATCTTAAGTAACTAAGCTTTATCCGTTAAATCTTTTGCTATAGCTTCAAGAATATCGGAAATGTGGGGGGCCCAATCAAGGCCTCTTTGATAAACTAAATGGGAGGCAATAAAGCAGGCGATGATCGCCTTTTTATGGATATCGGGAATGCGGGTAAGGAGACGCTCCTTATATTTTTCCCGAATAAGGGGGGGAGCATAAAGAAAAAGACATTTGATCAATGGATCATTCTCATCCTTAGGAAGTTGCATATCTTGCAGATGGTCCAGGATCTGGTATTTATAGAGATTAATTTTTTCAGAGACCTTATCTGAGATGTCGGTAACGAATTCACCGGTTTTATGAAAGGTATCTAGTAGAAGCTTGGCCTCATTTAAAGCGGCCTTTTTTATTATTTCTAAAATTTCCTTTACAAGCTGGGGTTTTTCCTTGAGAAACTCTTCCTTGTCTAGGGTAAGGGTTGAGAGTACTTCAAAAGAGGAGCAGATGACACCCCCTTTATTCGCTGAAGAGTCCTTGATGATGATCACCCCTAGTTTTTCAAGGGCCTTTCGTGCCTTAGGAGTCAAATAGAGATTGGCCCCCTCAACGATGGCTTTGGAGGTGGGTTTTCCTGCGGCATCAAGGAAATCCTGAAAGTTATGCTCATTTAAGGTCCTAGGCCTTCCTCCACAGGGTATGAAAATATCCGTCTTCGTTTGATGGACATTATTGCGGTAGAGATGGTTCATCTCATTTCCGCTCAGCCAGTCCTCTACTAACTTTCCGCCTTTTTTTCGATAGCACTTGGTCAGTTGGACGTAGGCTGATTCCTCTTTTTTAGATTGAAGATCGAGAAGGAATCCTCCTTCGGATAGCTTCTCCGGAGGGTACGAGCGTATGGCCTGCGCGTTTTTAAAAAGATTGGCCATTGCCTCTAAATCTAGCCCGTTTGGATCATAGATAGTTCCTGATACATCGGTAAGGGCCAGGACTTTTGCTGTTTTACCATAGAACTTTTTCAAGTTCAAAAGCATATTTCCCGCAACGTCCCCATCAGGCCCTCCTGAGATCTTGATGGTAAAGGGATCTTTTTCCGGGTTGATCCCTAAAGACAGGAGGACTTGATGCATATACATTGTCACTCCAAGGGAGGTTACTCCATACTCTTTATGATTGATTCCAAAGGTTGGTTTACTAGTGATAAATGAAGTTCCAGGCTTATAGCCATGTTTTGCGCTATGGAAGGCGATCCATTCGATCATCGTGTTGAACATGTTTTCATCGGGCCCAAGATAGATGTATTCAGGTCTTTTGTAATAATCCACCACATCTTTGGCCTTCAGTGTCCCATCCTCATTGCAATTGACGAGGGTCAGAAAGTTCCCAATGAAAGATCTCTGGGCCTGATAGAGGTATTCCCAGGTATGAAGTTTTTTGTACTCTTCGACTTTTTTCTCAATACCTACTTCTTGTCCCGTATTTTTCATCTCGTTTTGATAGATTTTCCATTCATTTTCCATGATCTGGAAGGGTTCTAGCAGAATGACCGCTTT
>DATIJO010000110.1:0-10102 GCA_035478555.1 Chlamydiales bacterium | reverse complement strand
TTAGAGATGGTAGCTCCGGTCTTAGAAGCTGAGTCTATTTCTGCAAAGCCAGAAGAGGGAGTACCTATTCCTATCGCAGCAATTCCGGAAGTAAGCTCTGTGCCAATTCCTGCTCAGGAAGTGAAACCGATCTATCCTCTTCCTGAAGTTGCAAAAGAGTCAGCGCCAATTGCGACTGCAGCCCCGGCGACAATTCAATCGTCCGCGCCAAAATTAAAAGAGGTGATTGTCAAAAAAGGGGACAGCTTAGATAAGATCGCAAGGGCAAATAAGGTCAGTCTCGATGAGATCGTAAAAGTAAACCAGCTTCCCAATAGTTTTTTAAAGATAGGCCAGGTCCTCAAAATCCCCGAGGCTTCTCATAAGACTGCTTCCACTCCTAAAGCCGAAACAAAAGAAAGTTCTACCCAATTTTATGTGGTAAAAGCAGGGGACAATCCTTGGACGATTGCCATGAAACACCATATGAAAGTGGAAGAGCTTCTCAAGATGAATCATCTGGACAAGGACAAGGCAAAGAAACTGAAGCCTGGCGATAAGCTTAAGGTGAAATGAGCCGAAGTTCTTTTCTACTGGTCATTTGTGTACTTCTCTTGTATGCGCTTGGCCTCTTGATGATTTTTAATACCACGGCAGCTTCCGCATTGGACCGCTCTTTAACTTCCGCTACCCATCAAGCCTTCTTTAAACAGCTCATTGATGGCGGGATTGCTCTTATTTTTGGCCTTGTTGTCTATTGGTATGGTTTTGAAAGGCTTTTGCAAAATAGTTTCATTTTTCTCATTGGGGCCACTCTTTTTTTAGTGTTGGTATTTGTTCCTAAAATTGGAATGGAGATCAATGGCGCAAAAAGATGGATACAATTTTTTGGTGTTTCCTTTCAGCCATCGGAATTTGCAAAATATTTAATTCCCATCTGCTTTTTGAAATCCTGCTTATCTAAGAAGGGAATGAGCTTTAAGGATCTTGTTTTTTCCCTACTTCCTCTTGCACCGCCTCTGATCCTAATTCTGATTGAGCCGGACAATGGAACGACATTTATTATCGGCATTGCCTTTATCATGCTCTTCAACCTCTGCCGTATCAAATGGAATTATTGGGTGATCCCCGTGCTCTGCGTTTTGATAGTTGGAGCCACAGTTGCCTACCGCATGCCTCACGTTCCCGATCGTTTTAGAGTATATATGCATCCCGAATTAGACCTTTTGGGAAAAGGCCATCAGCCTCACCAGGCTAAAATCGCGGCAGGTTCGGGAAAAATCTGGGGAAGGGGGTTGGGTGAGTCTTTACAAAAGTTAAACTATCTTCCCGAAGCAAGAAGCGACTATATCGCGGCAATTTATGCAGAAGAATTTGGATTTATGGGAATGCTAGGGATGATCATTCTCTATATGCTGATTGCCTATAACGGATTTAGAATTGCCTTTTCAACACCAGATAAAAGAGGATTTTATCTTGCCTCTTTGCTTACCTTCCTTTTATCCTTTCAAGCCTTTTTAAATTTGGGGGTTGTGTCCACGCTTCTTCCCAGTAAAGGAACAACTCTGCCATTTTTCTCATTAGGAGGAACATCATTGATCGCAAATGCTGCAGCTTTGTTTCTGCTGATCAACATCGAAGTAAAAACCTTAGAGTCCAGGTCTTATGAACCTATCCGCAAAGTCTAAGCATTTGCTTTTTGTGTCTTTTTCATCATATTTTGAAATCGCTTCTCGGTCTACTTTTTCAAGTATGTCTCTCGAAGCGATTTCAAAATCTGACAAAAAATACATCAAAAATCAAATACTTCTACTTTGAGGATAGGTTCATGTCAAAGCGTAATATTGCCGTAGCTGTGGGAGGAACAGGAGGGCATATCCTTCCTGCGAAACAACTGGCATCGCTTTTGAAAAGTAACTCTCATCTTTTTTTTATGGGAAAGGGACTGTTGAACTCTCCCTACCTAAAAGATGTTGGCGCCGCTATATTTGATATTCCTTCTGCAGGCATTCGAAAGAAGAATCTATGGCAGTTAATCCTAGCAGGCTACTTTATAACTTTAGGAGTGGTTAAAAGCCTTTATCTTCTAAAGAAACATAAGATAGAGAAAGTTGTGGGATTTGGAAGCTTTCACGCTTTTCCGGTAATGCTAGCTGCTAGACTTCTAAACATTCCTCTTTTTCTTTTTGAAGCAAACTGTACTTTAGGAAAGGTCAACCGTTTTTTTGCTAAAAAAGCAAGTCTAGCTCTGCAGTTTCCCCTGAGCACACCCCCCAGCTCTCCCTTTACTTATGTAAGGCCTCTTCCCTGGGTAAAACCAAAAACGGTGTTTGAGAAAAAAGAGGCTAGGCTAAAACTTCATTTAAAAGAGGATCTGTTCACTATCCTTGTATTCGGAGGTTCTCAAGGGGCCCAATTTCTCAATCAATTGATGAAAGAATCGTTTCCTAAAATGAATGCTACCTTACAAATCATCCATCTTGCAGGAACTGATAGTTCTGCAGACGAACTTCGAGAATTTTATAAAAGAAACCAAATAGAAGCTTATGTGGCCTCCTTTGAGACAAGAATGCCCCTCCTATTTAGCGCTGCAGATCTTGTCATTGGAAGATCGGGAGCCGGAACAATCTCGGAGCTGATTTATTTTTCAAGACCTGCTTTTTTAATTCCCTACCCTTACGCTGCTGACAATCATCAGGAAGAAAATGCTAGGTTTTTTGTAGAACAGGTAGGAGGAGGCAAGTACTCTTCCCAAAAAGATACCACTCCCTCTTCTTTTACCACTCATCTACAAGAAATGTGTAAAAAAGATCTATTGGTAAAATGGGAAAAAAACATTTTGCGCTATAAGGAAAAAGAGGCAAAAAAAGAGAAAAAGGACTTTGCGTCTCTAATATGAAATATCATTTCATTGGAATTGGTGGAATTGGAATGAGCGCTCTTGCCAGGATCCTTCTTCAAAAAGGGGAAGAGGTCTCAGGCTCGGATGTTTCGACATCTTATTACACAGAGAAACTGCAAAAGGAAGGGGCCAAGGTCTTTCATAGCCATGGAAAAGAAAATATCAAAGCAGGTTCCAGAGTAATCTATTCCACCATGATTGCAGAGAAAAATCCTGAATTTCAAAAAGCAAACGAGCTTAAGCTAGAAATCCTGCACAGGTCAGACCTTCTTACAGAATTATCATCCGGCTCAAAAGCCCTCTATGTAGCAGGGACCCATGGCAAGACCACGACCACAGCCCTTCTTGCCGCCGTGTTTGTACAAGCAAAACTAGATCCTTCCTTTGCAATCGGAGGCATGCTCGGCAATACTACCAATGGAAAGTGGGGGAAGGGGGAGTACTTCATTTTAGAAGCGGATGAAAGCGATGGGTCTCTTCTCAAAGGAAAACCTTTTGGAGCCATTGTGACTAATATTGAAAAAGAGCATCTAGACTACTGGAAAACAGAAGAAAATCTTGAAATTGGCTTTCAAGAGTTTTGCCAAAAAGTAGAAATAAAAGAGCTCCTTTTTTGGTGCAAAGATGATCCCTATCTAAGACTCATGTCCCCGAAAGGCACATCCTACGGCACACATCAAGATGCCGATTTGAAAATCACCTCCTTTAGACAAGAGGGGTTTAGGATTTATTTCACTATTACCTTTGAGGGAAAAATCTACAAAGATTTATCTCTTCCTCTTATTGGTTTTCATAATGTTTTGAATGCTGCAGCTGTGATGGGATTAAGCTTAAAACTAAATATTCCAGAAGCTGTTATAAGAGCTGCTTTTTACGATTTTCCAGGCATTGGAAGAAGAATGGAATATTTAGGAAGCAAGATTGGGATAGATTTTTTCGATGATTACGCACACCACCCTACCGAAATAGCAACAACACTCAATGGATTAAAGCAAGCGATAGGGCAAAGAAGATTAGTCGCAGTATTTCAACCTCACCGTTACACACGGGCCAAAGATCTTTTCCATGAATTTACCAATGCATTTGTTAGTGCAGATCTGGTCGTAGTAACGGATATCCATGCAGCTTATGAAACCCCAATTCCTGGCATTACAGGACAGGCCCTCTATCAAGAGATAAGCAAAATTCAACCTGCTATCTTTATTCCAAGGTCTGAACTAGATATGTCTCTTTTGCACTATCTTTCCCCAAATGATCTTGTGATTACTCTAGGAGCTGGGGATATCACCAACTTAGGCAGGAAAATGGTATGAAGGTGAAGCTTCTTCCCTTTCTCTGGATTTTAGGGATCACGCTATTAGTTTCAGGCTCTGCCTACGGAATCTATTTCTTCCATTTAGACCAAGGCCTATCTAAGCGGCAAGACAGTCGTTATCAGATTACCTCGATTGTCCAGACTGGCGAGGACTGTGATGCACTCAATACAAACTTTCTTGCTGAACTACTGGGCCTTTCAGCAGATAGCCAAACCAATCTTTTTCAATTTGATTTAAAAAAAGCACATGAAAAGATAGCCATGTGCCCTCTAATTAAAGAGGCTGAGGTCAAACGCTTAAGGCCCTCGGCTGTCTACATTGATTATACCATTCGAAAGCCAATGGCCCTTCTCTATGACTATGAGAATATTGCTATTGATGAAGAGGGATTTCTTTTTCCTGCAGAGCCTTTCTTTCCTACTAGAAATCTTCCCGAAATCTATCTTGGCTTAAAACAGATCTTGAACCCCGAAAAGGAGTTTATCTGGTATGAGCCAATGCAAGGAAAAGAGCTCGCTCTTTCCTTCAAGATTCTTTCATTGCTGACAAAACCTCCTTTCTCGGAATCCTTCCTTGTCAAAAGAATCGACGTTTCTCGTGCATTTCACAAAAGCCAAGGAAAAAAAGAGATCATCCTTCTACTTGAAGAGAGAGTAAAAATAAAAAAAGATGGAAAGACTACCTTTATCTTTCCCAAAATCCTGCGGCTAAACCCAAAAGGGATTGAACAGCAGCTATCCAATTTCCTCGTTCTGCAAAATAAAATGCACAAGGACTATTATACCCAGCTCATTTCTAAAGCTTGGACCTCCTCCGAAATTCGCTTCCAGCCAAAAATCGTAGATTTCCGAATACCCACTCTAGCCTACGTACAAAAAAATGACTAAGTATTCATACCTATTTTGGACCTCTGCCAATCTTGATGAGGCAAAGAAAATCGCCCATCTTCTTCTCTCTAAAAAGCTCATTGGCTGTGCAAGTATTATTCCTCATGTAATCTCCTTATTTGAATGGAAAGGAAAAATCGAAGAGGCAAATGAGGTCAAAGTAATCCTAAAAACCAAAAAAGAGCATTATTCTGCTATTCGATCTTGTATCGAAGAAAATGCTTCTTACGAAGTCCCTGAAATTATTCTTATAGAATGGGATGCCGCAAATCAGCCTTATTTGGATTGGATATCCGAAACTACAAAATAGTTCTTGCATTTCATCCCTTTTCCAAGTAGAAAAAGTGAGGTAAGTTATTGAGGCACCTCAAATAGTAAAAAATTTATTAACTAAACGGTAGTATATATGAAAGACTTTATAGAATATCTCGTGAAAAATATCGTAAATGATCCTACGAAAGTAGATGTACAAATGAAAGAGGGAGAAAGAGGCACGCTGTTTGAAATCCGTGTAGCTCCCGAAGATATCGGCAAAGTAGTAGGAAAAGGCGGAAGAGTCATCCGTTCTTTAAGGACTCTCGCCATCTCTATTGGCGTAAGAATTGGAATTAAAGTACAACTCGAAGTCATGCAAGAAAATACGTAAAAAAAGGAACAAGCATGGTCAGCCATCTATCCATCGAACTTGAAACTTTAGAAAATAAGGTGATTCTGCGGCTAGAAGGCAGGCTGGATGTTTCCTCTTCCTCAATATTAGAGAAGAAATTAAATACCTTGATGCAAGAAAAACACTTCTTCTTGCTGCTGGATTTTTCACAAATTGATTATCTCTCAAGTGCGGGATTAAGAGTTCTTCTCTCTATGTCTAAACAGTTAAAAGCGAAAAAGGGGGCCTTGGTCCTCTTTTCGCTTTCCGATGAGGTGATGGATGTGGTAAAGGTCGCAGGATTTGATCGTATCCTGCAGATATACACTTCCGAGCAGCAAGCATTAAGTGCTATTTAAGGTTTTGGCCTGTGACAACAAAAGAAAAGCATGGGCTGAATCAGTTTCTCTCGCAAATTTATCTTCCCCTGAATGAGAAAATTTCCATTTTTACAAGACGAAAAAAGGTCATTGTCATTGCAGGACCAACAGCTGCCGGCAAAACTGCCCTATCTATGAACTTGGCGAGGGTAATAGGCGGGGAGATTATTTCGGTGGACTCCATGCAGGTTTACCGAGAGATGGACATTGGGACTGCAAAAGCCTCTAAAGAAGAACTATTGGAAATTCCCCATCATATGATCGACATAAGGGATATCCATGAAGAGTTCAATGTAGTGGAATATTACAATGAAGCACATAGTCGCCTAAAGGAGATCTTACTGAGAAATAATGTGCCTATCATTGTGGGAGGCTCCGGTTTTTATCTGAATGTTTTTCTAAATGGCCCGCCTCTTGGGCCTCCATCAGACCCTAGCTTAAGGAAATGGCTAGAAGAACAGATGGAAGGGTTAGGCGCAGGAACTCTCTATGAGCGCCTTCAAATGCTCGACCCTGATTATGCCCAAACCATCACAGAAAATGATAGGCATAAAATTATTCGAGGGCTTGAGATCATCGCACTCTCAGAAAAGAAGGTATCTGATTTTCCTAAAAAGGGGCTAAACCCCCATCCTGAGTATGATTTTAGATGTTGGTTCGTCTATCTTCCTAAGGAAATACTCTATCCAAAAATCGAAATGCGCTGCGAGGAGATGATAGAGCAAGGCTTTATTGAGGAAGTCAAAAAGCTAAAATCCCTAAGGTTAGAAGACAATCAAATAGCAATGCAGGCGATCGGGTACAAACAGTGTTTAGCCTATCTAAAAACAGCCCAAACCAAAGAAGATTACCTAGCCTTTATGTTAGAATTTAAAAAAGCTACCCGCCAGTACGCTAAAAGACAATTCACCTGGTTTAGAAAAGAACCCTCTTTCCGATGGCTGAATTTAGATGAATTATCTGCAGAAAAGGTTTCTGAGATTATCCTGCAAGATTTTGAACAAGGGTAGGAAAGAATCGGAAAATCTTTCCTAAAATGCGCTAATAGCGTAACTTGGATACCCAATGGATATTATGGATTCAGAAATTTCAAAAAAAGAGGCCAAGCCAAAAAAGAAAAAGGCCCCTCTTCCCTTAGATAGCTCCTTCGATGAGTTTATGAAAAAATTCACCGAAGCGAAAAGTGCTGAGGATAAGCTTCACCTTGCAATTCTTTATATGCGAAGCTCTCTCTCGCAAGAAGGCTCGCCTCATTTCAAGGAGTTCTGGGAAGCCCGTAAAGTCTGTCTTCCTCTTTTTAAGGAAGTCATGAATTCAGCTTTAAAAGGTCAGCTTTGGGGCCAGTTTTTAGAGCTTTCTAATGAAGCCCTAAGACTCAAAGAACTTCTCTATGAACAATCCTCATTCGCTGTAGAACAAATCGATTTAGCAATGCAGGCATTTGAAGAGGAGTTAAAACATTTTGACCGTCTATTGAGTGAAGCTCCCGAGATTGCATGGCCTGAAATTCATGAAACTCTTCAGGATAAAATTCCGAGCTACAATTCCATTCAGAGAGAATTAGGTCTACTTGGAACTTTAGCGTCTCGTGTTCATTCTCTAAGAAAAGAAGTCATGAAGACTGAAATGCGCCTTCGGGATAAGTCTAGGCTTTTAAAGCGTTTATCTGAAGCCGGAGACAAGATTTTTCCCAGACGTAAAGAATTAATGCAAAAGGTCTCTGAAGAGTTTGCCAAGGATGTAGATGCATTCATTCAGAAGCACTTTACTGAAGAAAAGTTAAAAGCCCCTCTCTATGCTCTTCGCGAAGAAATTAAAGCGCTGCAAAGCATTGCTAAAGTCATCACTTTAACCCCTGAAATATTTACACAAACTAGGCTCCGCTTAAGCGAATGTTGGGATAAAGTAAAAGTTCTTGAAAAAGAGCGCAAAAAAGAAATAGCTGAGAAAAAAGAAGAGCAAGAAAAGAACCGCTTAGAGCTGGTAAAAAAGATTGCAGAGTTCCGTGAAAAGGCAAATGATCTTTCTTTTGAGCAAAAAAGAAGGGAGATCGATGAGCTGTATAAAACCATGCAAAGGCTACCTCTTCAAAGAAGCGATCTTCCTGAGCTTAGAAAAGAGCTAGATGGGTTAAAATCCACCTACCTTGTGAGAGAAAAACCAAAGAAAGAAGCGCCAGTCCAAAAACCTGCTTTAACTCCAGCCGTTGACCACTATTCTCCTTTAAAGCAAAAGTTGGAAGATCTATCACAAAAGGCGAATTCCTTAACACCTGTTGAGCTGCAAAGCGAGGTAATAAATTTAAAAGTCGAAATTGAAAAAGCTTCTATTTCAAAGGAACAATCGGATAATCTACGCTTTGGGCTAGATGATCTTATGGACCTTCTTTTCCAAAAGAAAGTCGAATCGGCCGGTTCCGATTCTGAAAAAATCGAAGAGATTTTGGAAGAGAGAAGAAAGATCAGACAAGAGATGAAAGCCCGTTTAGATGCTTTTAGAAAAGTGGCCGGTGGATCAGGATTTGATTTTGAAAAGGCTATGCTGTATAGAGAATTTGTAGATAAGGCAAAAGATAGACTTTTAAAAATCGACGAAGAGATCTCTCTTCTTGAAGAACAGCTAGGTTCATGAGACTACATGCGTTTGATCTAGACCATACACTTCTCCACTGTAACTCCTCCTACCATTTCTCACTTTTTCTATTAAAAAAACGAAGACTCTCTATCATCTCCTTTCTCCTAAATCTCTTTTTTTATTTAGGTTATAAGTGCTCACTTCTCTCGATGAAAAAATTTCATGAGCTAGCTTTTCATTATTTTTTAAAAGGCGCTTCCTGGGATGATTTGATCAATCTAGCTAGGGAGTTTTCTGATAGGTTTTTTACTAAAATGCTTAGAAAAAGCGCCTACCTCAGACTTGCCGAAGCCAAAAAAAAGGGGGATTTTACCGTTATTCTTTCTAGTTCTCCCTCTTTTTTAGTAGAAGCGATAGCCGAAAAACTAGAAATCTCTCATTTTCAAGCTACTGAATATAGAATGGACCGCAAACAAACTCTTCATTCTTTAGGAAGGGTCATGCAGGGAGATGAAAAAGCCAAGGCTTTGAAAAAATATGCAAAAAAGCATTGCATCGATACCAGAAATGTAATTGCCTATTCCGATAGCTTGGCAGATCTTCCTTTTCTAGAGGCTGCTGGGCATGCAGTAGTTTTTAGAGCAAATCGCAAATTACGAAAGGTTAGCATCCACAAAGGCTGGGAGCTTCTGGATGTCTAAGAAACGCTTAGGGATTTTTGGCGGAAGCTTTGATCCCATTCATCTTGGACATCTAAACCTTGCTATCCAACTGAAAGAAGCCCATGACTTAGATCTTGTTCTCTTTTTCCCGGCCTACTGCTCTCCTTTTAAAGCAAAAGAAGGGCCTAAAGTCTCAAGCGTACATCGATTGAAAATGGTCAAAATAGCTATCCAAAATATCGAAGGCTTTAAAGTTCATCCCTTTGAAATAAAAAAAGAAGGTCTTTCTTACACGATAGATACAGTAAGAATGCTGCAAAAGGACAAAGCCTATGGCTCCTTTGATTTAAGGCTAATTCTTTCAGAAGAAGCCCTCCCTAGTTTTCCCAAATGGAGAGACGCGGAAGAGCTCCTTAAAATAGCTCCGCCCCTCATAGGATGCAGATCTGCAACCTCTCCTTTTTTGCAAAAACTACCAAAAAAGTTTTTGCAGGTTTTTAAAAAAGGGATTACAAGTACAAAAATAATGGAGATATCAAGCACGGAGGTACGGGCCCGCTTGAGAAAAAAACTCTACTGCGGTCATCTGCTCCCAGCTAAAGTGCTAGATTATATTCATAAAAATAGACTATATTAATGTCCCAATAATGCGAAAAACTAGCAAAGGAATTGTCGGTACTTTGAACAAAGCAGCACAAATTATAGTTGATAAGAAGGGTTTTAATATCCTAGCCCTGGATGTAAGAGGCCTCTCTT
>DATIJO010000109.1:0-2804 GCA_035478555.1 Chlamydiales bacterium | reverse complement strand
CGCATGGCATTCACCTGCGTTGATCTTGAGATTGAGGCCTTTTAATATGGACTGTCCTGCAGTTTCTGCATGAAGATTGATTATTTCGAGCAATGGAGCCATTAACCTACCGATCCTTCTAATTTTATACTTAAAAGTTTCTGTGCTTCGGCTGCAAATTCCAAAGGAAGCTCGCGGATTACTTCTTTACAAAAACCATTGACTACTAAATTTACCGCATCTTCGCGGGCAATGCCGCGGCTTTGAAGATAAAAGAGAAGCTCCTCATTCATTTTTGAAGTGGATGCTTCATGTTCAATTTGAGAGGTTGCATTTTGCGCTTCAATGTAGGGGAAGGTGTGTGCAGAGCATTGATCTCCCACCAGCATCGAATCGCACTGGGTGTAGTTGCGGGCATTTTCTGCTCTTGGAGTAAATTTTACAAGTCCTCGATAAGTATTGGAGGAGTCATCCGCCGATATGCCTTTGGACACGATCGTGGACCTGGTGTTCTTTCCAATGTGGATCATCTTTGTTCCCGTGTCTGCCTGCATCTTACCGTTTGTGAGAGCTACCGAATAAAATTCCCCAACCGAATGATCTCCTCGTAAGATACAACTTGGATATTTCCAAGTGATCGCAGCGCCTACTTCTACCTGCGTCCATGAAATTTTCGAATGAGCGCCTGCGCAAAGGCCACGCTTAGTGACAAAGTTATAAATCCCGCCTTTACCTGTTTTGGGATCTCCCGCGTACCAGTTTTGTACGGTGGAGTATTTAATCTCAGCGCCTTTTAACGCGACTAGTTCAACAACTGCAGCGTGTAGCTGATTGGTATCAAAAGCGGGCGCAGTACAGCCTTCCAGATAACTGACATAAGAATCATCTTCTGCAATGATCAGGGTCCTCTCAAACTGGCCTGTCTCTTTTTCATTAATACGGAAATAAGTAGAAAGCTCAATCGGGCATTTCACTCCCTTAGGCACGTAGACAAAAGAACCGTCAGAAAATACAGCAGAGTTTAGCGCCGCAAAAAAATTATCCCCGATAGGCACCACTGTCCCTAAATATTTTTCCACAAGCTCAGGATACTTATGCACAGCTTCTGAAATAGGACATAATACAACACCTGCTTCTTTCAGCTTATTTTGAAAGGTGGTCCCAATAGACACTGAGTCAAACACCACATCTACGGCGACATTGGTCAGCCTTTTCTGCTCATCAAGAGGAATCCCTAACTTATCCAGAGTTTTCAAAATCTCAGGATCCACCTGATCTAAATTTTCCAGTTTCGGCTTGCTCTTCGGCTCCGAGTAATAAGAAATGTCTTGGTAGTTGATAGGAGGGTAGGTGGCATTTGCCCACTTTGGCTCTTCCAAGGTCAGCCACTTTTGATAGGCCTTTAACCTAAACTCTAAAAGAAAAGCAGGCTCCTTTTTTTTCGCGGAAATAGCCCTGATCGTATCCTCGGTCAAGCCCTTAGCAAAGGTCTCAGACTCTATAGGAGTGACAAAGCCATATTTGTAATCAGAGGCCAAATGTTCTTCTACGGACATAATCTCTCTTAAAAAATTCCTAGGGATTTTACCTTATATATACAAAGCTGTCAATTCAACTGGCTGTAATAATAAACTTCTTTTTAATTAAAAATTTATTATCTTAAGGTTATGAGTTCAAAAATTCTTTTAATAAATACTCTTATCCAAATAATAAAGGACCTCCATTATGGGAAAAAGGAAGAGGCCCGTTCTAAACTGAATAAAATGAAGAAAATGATTGAGGGACTAAATCCTAAACTCCAAAAAGATGTACAAAATTTTATTATACAGGTCACTTTTGAGTTGGACTATGACCCCAACCATCTGGTAACAGAAGAAATAAAGAAGGCAGCAGATAAACTGCTCCGCGACCTTGGAGGACCTCAATGAAACCAGCAAAAGGCAAAAAGAAACAAACCTTTGTCTCTGAAATTCCTTATGAGGACCATCGCCAGACAAAAGAGATCATCCGTATGCAGCTCCAAAGGATCACAATGGGCATACAAATTGAAATCCCGATCGGTGAAATGCATCACATGCTGATCGAAACGGAAAGGGAAGTGGTCAAATTAAATGATCCAAGCCTCACCAAGGCTTTCCAATCCTTCTCGCATGAGATCCTCACGCACTATCCCTTGAAAACCACTACCTCATGGGACCATCTCGAGCATCTAGGCCGTATCCTTGCCTATCTCGACAAAAAAACAATCTATTAAAATTAGGTTCTTAAGAGAGATGCAATAGAAGCTAACTCTTCTGTTGGAGAGATAGCCCTTATTCCGGGACGGTAAAGAAACATACGGGGCTCATATTGTAGAATTCCCGCATCGCCTGTTTTTCTAGGTAATACATGAAGATGGAAGTGGGGCACGCTTTGTCCGGCAAGCTCTCCTTCATTCCATGCGAAATTAAAACCTTCCGCCTGAAAAGCTTTTATTAATTTCTTACAGACAAGAGCTTTCAACTCCAAGATATCTCGCCACTCTTCAAAAGTGAGCTCTTCGCTTTTTGGGACTTCCCTTTTTGGACAGATAAGAGTGTGCCCGGGAACGATCGGCATTTTTCCTAAGAAAGCGATTGCTAATCGATTCTCAGCAATAGTGCGTTCAGCAATCGTTGGGTCATTGATAAAAGAGGGAATTAGTTTTTCTTGTTGGGTATTCATGCAAAGGGATTATAATAAAAGAAATATGAATTTCAAAAAGTATCTTTTTTCTGTTTTTGCTCTATTTATCTTCCTATTTCTGTATGAAATGCTCATGCACGGTTTTATTCTGATGGGAATGT
>DATIJO010000108.1:0-1539 GCA_035478555.1 Chlamydiales bacterium | reverse complement strand
CAATCTCGAAGAAGCAAGAAAAGTGGCACGTCATCTGATTGAAAAAAAACTGGTCGCCTGCGCGAATATCATCCCTCATATCGAGTCACTCTATCTTTGGAATGACAAAATAGAAACAGACCAAGAGGTCAAAGTAATTTTCAAAACAGAAGATCGCCATTTTGACACGATTAGAGATTACATTGAAAAAAATGGCTCCTATGAAGTCCCTGAAGTTTCTAAAATCACACTCGATGAAATCAACCCTGCATATAAGACGTATCTTAACAACAGCTTAATTTAATCTTTAAAAATATTTCTTGCGAAAAACCGAACACAGCTTTAAACTTCTCTGGGAATTTAAACATAGGAGGTTAAGCATGGCGGAATCATTAACTAGCTTTGATAGGGCATGTGTATGGCGCGGCAATCATCTTGAAGTCAGCAGAGGCAACCATTCCTATGTTGTCACCTTTAATGAAAGATTCAATCATCTGGCTATCCCATTACAAAATTTGTGTACGTGGTTAAGAAAAGTTGAGCAAGTGATCAATACTCGAATGGAATTTATAAGAGAGCTTGTTCAAATAAAAGAACATGGTGTTCATAAGAAAGAAATGGAAGCCTATCGTTTCAGTTCTAGGCTCTACAATCAAATGAGAAAAATCGCGAACATTGAAGACATTGTTTCTATTAACCTAGTAGCAGCAGTCCCTAAAAGAGCTACAAAGGAGGAGCCAAACGCAAAGAGCACTGGTGTTATTTTTCTGGGACCGATTAATCTGAGTGAGGTAGGGCAAGCTGAGGCTGAAAAAAGCTATTTAGGAATTAAAAAAGTAGTTGAAGAGACGTTAGAACAGCTTGATACTTTGACTGTTTATAAAAGAGCCCCAGAAGGCGGGCCAATAGCAGATTTTAGAGAGTTCAATACGATCTTTAGTAATGCAAAAGAGACCTTTGATAAATTCAAGATCTTCGGAGTCACAATCTACTAAACAAAAAATAGCAAGGCCTCTGAACGATAACGACTAGCGTCGCTTTTTTGCGCCTTCTGGCCTTGCTTTATAAATAATGCTTAAGGGTTGTCTCTAAAGTATGCAGGATCTCAGTCTGTCTGCAGGGGTCCTTAACTAACTTTGCCAGGAGAATTGCCATCTCTTTTGCTGCTGCATGTGCATTCATTTCAGATAGATGCGGCGTAACTTTTGCAATCACTTTTTGGATCAGCCCAAAAGCTTGATCTGGCCATTTTTCTTCTCTTTCCTGCAAAAAATATTCCAGTTCAATGACGTGGGCGATCAATTTTGCTTTGCTATTTTTAGCTGCCAAATCAAGGACAATTTGACTCATAGAGGAGGGGATCTGGGTATGCTTAAGATTGCCAGAATAGAGGCCGTTTTTGATCTCATCTAGTCCTTGGATTAATCCTTGTTCTTCTTGATCAGAGAGATAGCCTCCGCTTTGTGCCGAAATCTCGGTAATCCGTTTGATGAGTGAAAAACAGCGGAAATTTTCAGGGTATTCCGTTCTCCAATTCCCATAAGAAATATAAAAATCTTC
>DATIJO010000107.1:0-6757 GCA_035478555.1 Chlamydiales bacterium | reverse complement strand
CTGAAAACAGTAAAGTACAAATCCTCTCTCCAATCGAGCTTAAAAAAGAGACCTTTTCCGAACTGGTAGACCGCCTAAAGCGTGAAGGCTATCTTCGCATCCGGTTAAATGGAAAATTTTTGGAGCTGGATGAAGAGATCTCCTTCGATCCTCGCAAAAAAAACGCTCTCTTTCTTGTGATCGACAGGCTGCAGATCAATGAAAAGAGTAGAAACAGGCTCTTAGAAGCAGTGCAGAGAGCAAGTTCTTTAGGCGGCGGTGTGCTCACCATAGCCACAGAGAAAGAGGACCTCTTTTTCAATCTTTCTTTTGCGGTAGAAAGTACAGGAGAATCCTACCCGCCAATCACACCCTTGACCTTTTCCTTTAATGACGAACAAGGAATGTGCCAAGAGTGTAGAGGTCTCGGCACCATTTACGGAATGGGAAAAGATAAGCTGGATGAGCTTTTAGAATTTTCAGTGGAAGATCTCTTCTATGATATCTGCAAAGAAAAAGCAGAAGATGGAGCTTTCTCCATTTGGAAAGAGATCATGAAACAAGAAGAAATCGATATCCATGTCCCTCTAAAAGAACTAACCGAGAGAAAGAAAAATTTTGTCCTTCACGGCATTCCTCAAAAACCAATCTCTTTAAAAAGATCAACTCTAACAGTGACATTTAGAGGAATTATTCCCGCTCTATGCCAAGGCGCAAAAAGCGGCGAGGCCCCTATCCGTGAATCTCTCCTTCCTCTCATGCATGAAACACTTTGCCCCTCATGCGAAGGGACAAGACTAAATCCTCTCGCCAGAAATGTGAAAATCAAGTCTGTATCGCTTCCCGATTTTTGTAAGCTATCCATTACCGATGCAAGCGCATTTATCCAGGCTGTTCAGCCGCTTCCTTTCTTACAAGAGACCAAGGATATCATCTTAAAACATTTGAACTTCCTCATTGAAATTGGCCTAGAATATCTCTCATTAGACAGATCTGCTCCAACACTTAGCGGCGGAGAATTACAACGAGTACGTCTTTCCAAGCAGTTAGGCTCAGCCCTCACTTCTTGTATCTATGTTCTGGATGAACCAACGATCGGCCTTCATCCCCATAACAACGCACTATTAAATAAAGCGCTGCAAAAGTTGAAACATCTGGGAAATACCCTTCTGATTGTTGAACATGACCCGATGACAATCGCAATTGCCGATCACATTGTGGACTTTGGGCCAAAAGCAGGAAGACTAGGCGGAAAAATCTTAGCTGAGGGCACCTATAAAGAGATCCTCAAAAATCCCCATTCCATTACTGGCGCTTATCTAAGTTTTAGAAAACAGCTCCCAATCCCTAAAAAAAGACGAGAGCTTCACTTTGGTTTAACGATAAAAAATGCTGCCGTCCATAACTTAAAGGGCTTTGATATCTCCTTTCCATTAGAGGCCATTACCTGCATTACAGGCGTTTCCGGCTCCGGTAAATCATCTCTCATGCACTCTCTTCTTCGCCCTGCATTAGAACAGGCCCTGAAAGAAAGAAAACCCAAAGATGAGATCTCCTATCTTCATTCCACCATCTCAGGCATCAACCATTATGATAAGCTGATCTCCATTGATCAAACACCCATCAGCGCTAATTTGCGCTCCGACGTCAGCTCCTACAGCGATACCCTCACCCAGCTTCGCATTTTTTTCGCAGGATTAAAGCTAGCAAAAGCGAAAGGCCTTCGCCCCATGCATTTTAGCTATCACCATCTTCGCGGCATGTGCAGGACCTGCTGGGGACTGGGCTATAAGATCATCGATCTACAATTTCTTCCTAAAGTCAAAACCGTTTGCGAATCCTGCAAAGGATATAGACTGAACCCCGTTAGCCTAGAAGTCACCTACAAAGAGAAGAATCTAGGCGAGCTTCTCTACATGTCCGTAGATGAAGCAAGGGTCTTCTTCTCCGATATTCCGCCTATATTCCGAAAGTTAGATACACTTATCTCCGTAGGACTTGGCTATCTCAAACTGGGACAAGAGATCGCCTCATTAAGCGGCGGAGAATCGCAGCGCATTAGACTTGCCCGTGAACTCTCGAAAAGGTCCACCGGAAAAACCCTCTACCTTGTCGATGAACCATCGGTCGGCCTACATAGCGAAGATCTCGCCCTTCTGATCCCTATCTTCCATAAGCTAGTGGAAAAGAAAAATACCCTGATCCTGATCGAGCATAATCTAGATCTCATTGCCAATAGCGACTATCTTATTGATCTTGGACCCGAAGCAGGTGAAAAGGGCGGATCTATCGTTGCAACCGGTACCCCAGAAGAAGTTGCAAAAAGCCGTTCTTCCTACACAGGGAAATACTTGAAAATTTTCTTCGATGAAAGAATTGCCCAAAAACATTAGTGTGAAATAAAGCGGAGGCATTATGCACCATCCCCTAACCTCTCGAAAAAAAGCTCAGATACTCGCCCTAGTGCTATTTCTGATTGGGCTTGCCATACTGATCTATGTGGACCGCTGGTGGCCGGGCATCATGCTCGTAGTCGGTCTCCCCATCGCCCTTCGTCAATATCTTCTAGGCCAAACTTACGATATGGTCCTTTCTCTCATTATCTTTGTCGGAGTCTTTGTCACCGTCCAATTTGATATCGCCTGGAAAATCTTCCTTCCCGTCCTTCTCACCCTAGGCGCTCTCTACATCTTCTTCCGCGAGTTCTTTGGCGGCTCAAGCCTTCCCGAAGATGAGGAAGAAGAAGATCTCAATCTAGAGATCGAAGAGTCAACAGATAAGAAATCTAAAAAAACCAAAAAGAAAAAGTAGCAAGGATAAGAGAAGGGAAAGAAATTAGCAGGGATAACAGGATAGACAGGATAAGAGAAAAGAGTTAGCAGGGATTACAGGATTTTCAGGATAGAACAAAAGGAATTTCTTCATCGATATGTTCTGCAGGATGACTCAATCTTCGATATTCCATTTTTTGATGTCCAAAATTCACTAGTAATCCAATTCGAATCCCAGAAACCTTCAAATAATTTATCAACTGAGCTTGATGCTCAGGGAGTAGATTGTTACAACTTTTGACTTCAATAATGACTAGATTTTCAACGATTAGATCAGCAATATATTTCCCAATGATTTGATCTCTAAAGATTACATCGAACGATTGTTCAAGAAGAACTTGAAAACCTATTTGTTGAAGAGAGATTGAGAGAGCGTTTTTATAAACAGTCTCTAGAAACCCATTTCCAAGTTCATTAAGAACTTCAAAACAACATCCGATAATTTTCCCAGTAAGCTCGAAATGATCTAGACCTTTACGATTTAGCATCTTTTCTTATCCTGAAAATCCTGTTATCCCTGCTAATTTTCTTTCTTATTTACTATGCCTGTGAACGTAGTCAATGCCCATAGCGGCTTTGACTTCCGATAGAGTTTCTGCAGCGGCGGCTTTTGCAATTTCCGTACCTTTGAAGAGAATATCCCAGATTGCTTTGGGATCTTTTTCAAGTTCTCTTCTTCTTTGACGGATAGGATCAAGGAACGCTTGAAGGACATCGAGAAGATATTTTTTAACCGTTGAATCGCCAAGGCCGCCTTTAGAATAGTGGCCTTTGAGATCTTCTATTTTGTTTTTGTCTTCGCCAAAAGCATCGAGATAGGTAAAGACAGGATTTCCTTCCACTTTACCGGGATCTTCAACCCGAAGATGATTAGGATCGGTATACATCCCTTTTACTTTTTTGGAGAGCTCATCAGCATTGTCGGAAAGATAGATAGCATTTTTTAAAGTTTTCCCCATTTTGGCAGCGCCGTCGATGCCAGGAAGACGTGCGATTTGAGGGATAATGGGTTTTGGCTCAACGAGAACATCTTTGTGGTATGTGCGATTGAATTTGCGAACGATTTCGACCGTCTGCTCAATCATGGGCAGCTGATCTTCTCCTACAGGCACGAAATCTGCTTTAAACGCAGTGATGTCGGCAGCCTGCGAAACAGGATAGACCATAAATCCGGCAGGAACGCTCTCTCCAAAGCCTTTTTGCATGATCTCAGCTTTCACGGTAGGATTATGCTTCAGGCTGTTCCAAGTCACCAGATTCAAATAATACATTGTGAGCTCGGGAAGCTCGGGCAGTAGCGATTGAATAAAGATTGTCGATCTTTTTGGGTCAATGCCAATAGAGAGATAATCTAATGCTACTTGAAGGATGTTTTCACGGATCTTTTCAGGCTGATCGGCGTGATCGGTAAGCGCCTGGGCATCGGCAATCATAATAAACTGCTTATGCTCTTCCTGGAGAATCAAGCGGTTTCTAAGAGAGCCAACATAATGGCCTAAATGCAAAGGCCCGGTAGGCCTATCGCCTGTTAAACAGATCTTTTTATTCATCGACTAGATTGTAATTATTTATCGATCTTTGTGCCAAGAATAAAATACTCGCCGCCGCCTAAGACTTGTCCCGGAAGAATGACCGCCCTCATCCAGATCCACTGACCGGACTTTGCCCTTGCCCTTATTTGCACTGCCTTGCCCTTTTTTTCTTCCCACTCAGGGCCAAGGATGATCCTTACTCGCAGTAAGTCCTCCGGATAGACAAAATTTTCACAGTTATTTCCCATCAGTTCAGAAGTTGAATATCCTAAAATCTTTTCAATTCCTTCAGACAGATCCAAAATGATCCCCGATTTATCAGCTGTAAAACCAAAAATATCTTCCGACTCTAAAAGCTGGCAAAAGAGATTGTTCACAGCTATTAACTGATTGAGCTTTTCAGTAGGACTAAGATGCTCTCCCTTGCCTTCAGCCTGGTTCTCTTTGAAAAATTTGCGCTTTTTAGGAAACCCGAAAAGAGAGCTTAAGACTTGACTTGCGATCTGTTGAACACGGTCGGCTTTCATTTTGAAAGGAAATGAAATTGTTTTATTAAGATCTGGATCTTGCTGTGAAGGGGAGGCCATATTACATCCTTTTTAAACAATTCTTAAAAAAAAACTTATAAAATCTTCACACGTTAAGAAATTTCTTGCAAGGTCTAAGAGGACATCTAATAGATTCTCTGATAGAAGAATAATCATATCTAAAGTAAATTCAAGTCAAAAATTTTAGACCCATGGAAAAAAAAGAGAGCATCCGTTACATCGGGCCTTACAAAATCCTGAGAAGCCTTGGAAAAGGCGGAATGGGTGAAGTATTTTTGGCCTATGATCCCATCTGCGAAAGGGAGGTTGCGATCAAATGCATCAAGACGGAGCTGAAAAATAAAAAATCGATCCAAAATCGTTTCTTAAGAGAGGCAAAGATTGCCTCGCAACTCACCCATCCTTCGATTATCCCGATCTATTCTATCCATCAAGACCCTGACAATATTTACTACATCATGTCCTATGTGGAAGGCGAAACTCTAAGGCAGGTCCTTAGAGCAACCAAAGAACAAGAAAAAAAAGGACTTCCTCTTCATCCCATTGGCAAATCCATCCCCGCATTAGTACGTATCTTTTTAGATGTTTGCGAAGCGATTGCCTATACCCACTCCAAAAGGATCCTCCACCGCGATTTAAAACCGGAGAACATCATCATCGGAAAATATGGCGAGGTGATGATCCTTGACTGGGGCATCGCGGAATCGATGGATGCTCTCACACCCTCCTCTGAAGAGATAAACCCTCACGGAACCGTAGAAATGACCCGCCCTGGGAAAGTCGCGGGAACTATCGCCTATATGGCGCCTGAAAGAGCCATAGGAAAGCCCTCTTCCATTCTCACTGACATCTACGCATTAGGTGTGATCCTCTATCAAATGTTAACGCTTGAACTACCTTTTCATCGAGGAAACCTTCAGGCTTTTCGTAAGATCATGAAAAATGAAAAGCTTCCTGACCCATTTGAAATAGCGCCCTACCGAGAAATCCCGCAAGGACTAGTACAGATTGTCCAAAAGTGCCTAGAAGTCTCGGAAGAAAAACGCTACCAAACGGTGCAAGCTCTGATCGAAGATATCACAAATATCATCGAGGGAAAACCTGAATGGGTCTATATGGCCGAGCTTTCCATTAAAAACAAAAAAGACTGGGAGTTTCAAGAGAATATCCTTTTTGCAAGGCATACCGCGATCACCCGTAAGATCGATACTTCCGAATGGGTAAATCTGATGGTCTCAAAGGAAACTTTCTCAGAGAACATTCGCCTTTCCGCAGAAATCTCTATCCAAAAAGAAGGGCAAGGCATTGGATTTCTCTTCAATATTCCCGAATCTGCGAAAAGAAAAAGCGTTGAAGAGGGCTACTGTCTCTGGATCGGCTTTCAAGAATTTCCCATATGCCAACTTTTTAGATCTAACGTTCTCATCATGGAAGCGCCTGCGCTTCATTCTCTTTCTTTAAATAAATGGCATATTCTCACCATTGAAAAGGTAAACGATCACATCCGCTGCTACTTAGGAGGAGAACTGATCCTCTCCTACAGCTCCCACCTTCCGCTTGCAGGCACTCACGTTGGCCTCCTTTTAAAAGATGACGCGGTCTCGCTTCGTAAGTTTCAAATCTTCATGGGAAGCCATAATGCCCTTGTCAACTGTTTAGCAGTGCCCGACGCCTTTTTTGCCCATAAAGACTATGACATCGCTCTTCAAGAATACCGCCAGATCGGCAAATGTTTCCCTGGAAGAGCTGAGGGTAGAGAAGCACTCTTTCGAGCTGGTCTTACTCTTCTAGAAAAGGCCAAAACAGAAAAAGGAAAAAAAGAAAAAGCCGCTCTTTTTGATCTTGCCCACAAGGAGTTTGAAAATCT
>DATIJO010000106.1:0-7040 GCA_035478555.1 Chlamydiales bacterium | reverse complement strand
ATGTGGGCTTTCGCGTAATACTCTTCTTCATGAGAGGATGCGGTAATAAAAAGAAGCGTCAAAAGCGCCGCATTAATCAGAACAGCTATGATAATGGTATTTTTTTTGTTCATTGAAACCTTTCACTTAATCAATTGTTGGACTTGGAATCTGAATTCATCTCCTCTATGCTCAAAGCTCCTAAAGCTATCATAGCTTGAACAGCCGGGCGAAAGAAGAATAATGTCATTAACTTCCGCGCTTTTATAGGCAGAGCTCAGCGCCTGAGACATAGAATCTTCCAAAATCACTTCAAAATCAGATTCTAGCTCCTCTTTGATTTTTTTCGCAGCAAGTCCGATAGCATAAATCCTTTTTACTCTATTTTTAAAAGCCTTTTTCCAAGGGAAATAGGGGGCTCCTTTATCTACGCCACCTACAATCAAATTAACCGGTCCCTTTAACGTTTTCACAGCATAAATAACCGATTCAATGGTAGTTGCTTTACTATCATTATAAAAGGTAACACCATCTTTTTTTCCCACACATTCTAAACGGTGAGGAGGTGGTGTAAATGTTTTTAACGCTGAAAAAAACTCTTTCTTTTTCACACCAAAATAAGAGGCAAGGGAAAAGGCAGCAAGAAGATTTTCTTTATGGATGGGATACTTTCCTCTTATTTTAAGGGGGATTTTATCGTAATTGAAAGATTCATGTTCGATCCACTTTTTTAGGTTACTATGAATAAATAGAACCTCGTTCGGTTTGATCACTTTCTGAATTTCAAGTTTTGCCGATCTGTATTCATCCATCGAGGGATATCTATCTAGATGATTAGGAGTGATGTTAGTGATTAATGCGGCATCAAGACAAACTTCTTTTAAAGTTTCCAGCTGAAAAGAGCTGAGCTCTACTACTAATATCTCCTTTTCATCACCATTAAAAGAGGTAAGCGGAACACCCACATTACCAAGGGCCCTTGCTTTGATACCCGCAGAGTTTAAAACATGAGTCGTTAATAGAGTAACGGTGGTCTTTCCATTGGAACCGGTAATTCCAATCGCCCTATTTTTGAAATATCTAAATCCAAGCTCAATTTCTCCAACTACCGGTATTTTTCTTCTTTTTGCCTCTAAGACAACAGGATGAGAAGGAGAAATTCCGGGAGAGAGAAGCAGCTCTTTGACATTGGAAAAATCTACTTTTTCTACGTCATCATCCTTCAGCTCGATACCATTCAATGGGCTTTCGGGTTTAGCCTTATCTAAAGCAACTACCTTAAAACCATGTTTCAGATAAAGTGCAGCCGCCGCTTTGCCGCTCTTTCCAAACCCAAGAACAATTACCCTATTCATAATTATTGAAATTTTAACGATGCTACGCCGACAATTGCTAAAAGTAAAGCGATGATCCAAAAACGCCAAACGACTTTGGTCTCAGGCCATCCCTTATATTCAAAATGATGATGTAGAGGAGCGCAGAGAAAGACTCTTTTTTTATTTCTCAGGCGAAAGCTCATGATCTGTAAGATAACTGACATCGCTTCAGCGACAAAGATGCCTCCAACGAGGGCCAGGAGAATCTCTCTTTTTAAAAGGACAGCAGATACGCCTAATATCCCCCCTAAAGCTAAAGATCCTGTATCTCCCATAAAGACTTGAGCAGGATATCCATTGTACCAAAGAAATCCAAGACATGCGCCTGACAGAGCGAAAAGATAAATGGCAATTTCACCGCTTCCTTCGATGTAAAGAATATTGAGATACCTGGCCATATCGATATGGTTAGAGAGAAAAGCAACTAGTGCAAGAACGGAGGATGCCATCAGAAGACAGCCAGAAGCAAGACCGTCCAATCCATCAGTAAGATTGACAGCATTGGAAGATCCGGTAATTACAAGGATGATGAACAAAAAAGCGATGACGCCAGACATTGAGACAACCGGATCTTTGAAAAAAGGAAGATAGATCCTTTCGGTGTATTCTTTTGCTGATAAAGTTTGCACTACTTTTTTCCCATCTTGTTTCACCATATGGCTTTCTTTGGCAATGGGCTTAGGGAAAAACTGCCCAAAGTTAAAAGAAGGGACTAAGAGATACATGGCAATTGCACCTGAAAAGAGGATCTGCACTCCTAGTTTTTTTCTGGCGCTCACACCTTTGGTGTTCTTTTTTTTTAGTTTTAAATAATCATCCATTCCGCCTAAGACACCCAGTACGATCGTCGTCAAAAAAAGGATCAGGGTGAAACTAGAGGTAAGGTCCATCCAAAGGAAGAGAGATACAAGCATCGAGCTTAATATCAGAATGCCGCCCATTGTAGGCGTATCTTTTTTTTTCCCATGAAGCTGAGCTAAAAGGGGACACTCTTCTTTGGTCCGTATGGATTGTCCGATTTTCAGCTCATAGAGTTTTTTAATAAATCTTGGTCCCAAAAAAATGGTCATGATGACGGTGGTGATCGCAGCTAGCATCATACGAGTAGATGAGTAGCAAAATACGGTTGGCGCTTGCCAAGAAAAGTACTTTTGTAAGTAGTCAATGATTAAAAGTAACATATTTAGAAAAGTTCTAAAATTTTTTCCATTCCCATAATACGGGATCCTTTTATCAACACCACATCTTTTTCAGTCACTATCTCTCGGAGCTTTTTTAAAAGAGTTTCGTGAGATAAAAACAGTTCTGCTTTTTTTCCCCCGCTTTCAAATTCTTTACAAACCCAGGCGCATTTTTCCCCTAAACAGAGAAGATGGTCGACAAAGTTTAAGGCAAATCTTCCAATTTCTCGGTGCGATTCATCGGTAATAGGGCCTAGCTCTCTCATTTCGCCTAAGACAGCTATCTTTTTACCCCCATTTTTTGGCTCCGGCATCTGTGAAAGGGCCATACGCATCGATAGAGGAGCTGCATTGTAGGCATCGTTAATAAATAAAACGCCCTTTTTTTCTACTTTCTCAAAACGCATGTGAGGAGTTTTTAACTCCTTCAAACGGGGCAGGATATTTTTGTAGGAAAGGCCTATCATACGTGAAAAACAGATGGCAGCAAATGCATCATAAACAAAATGTTTTTCAGTAAAGGGAAGTGAAAAGAGAGGAGACTCTTTCTCTTTTTCTGTAATAATGAATTTTCCATCCCTTTCAGATAAAAAATAATCCGCTTCTACTTTGTCCTGTGAAAAAGTCATGATTTTTGCAGAAACGTCGCGCAATAGATGGGGATACTGCAAAAAGTCATAAGGAATAAGAACTTTTTGAGTTTTCTTATCGTTAAGTATTTCCGCTTTTGCCTCAGCAATCCCCTCTGCCCCTGTTGGGAAAAATTCCATGTGGCTGACTGACACCATTGTGATCATGGAATAGTCAGGAGGCGCAATCTGGGTGAGTTTTTGAATATGACCCTTCAAGGTCATTCCCATTTCAAGAACCATGAACTCCTCATTCCCCTCTCTATTCAATAATGAAAGGGGAAGGCTTACCTGAGTGTTCTTATTCATTGGGCTTTTGGAGGCCCTGAATTTTTTTTCCAGTATTGTAAATACAAAGTCTTTAGTCGTAGTCTTACCTAAAGAGCCCGTAATTGCAGCAATCTTAGTTTTGGACTCTTCAAGCAGGTCTCTAGCTAGCTTTTGAAGGGAAATGATTACATCCTCCACTTTTAAAAGAGTGAGCCCAAAATCAGCTCCTTGATAGCTTTTAGATACGAGAGCACCATAGGCCCCCTTTTCAGAAATCTCTTTTAGAAATTCATGGCCATCTCTTTTTTGGCCAGGCAAAGCAAAGAAAAAACCGCCCTCTTCTATCTCTCTACTATCGCAGTAATATCCCTTGATTTTCCGATCATCATTGGATTTTTGTCCTATTCTTTTAGCCAAGTCTTTTATTTTTAAGTTCTTCATACTAAGACCCTTAAGGATTATCCTAACTCTTAGAAAATCAATTAGATAGAGACGAACCTCTATAGATATAACTTTTTTGGCCAATAAGTTGCTATTTTTTGCAGATTTTTTTCTTAAGCTATTGACTAAGAATAAGTTAAATTTATAGAAATAACTTGATAACTAATCAAAATTAAGTTATAATTATAGTATAAATAAATAGAATTAACTATGTCTGTTGCAAAATTAACTCTTTCTCTTAGAGAGTCCGGTGAATTAAACGGGACGAAAACTCATTCTTCCTCTTCTGGTAACGTCCAGGCAAATGGAATGGATTTGTTTTTGGACCAGCATGATGCCCTCTTTGACTGCGTGGAGATTATCTTTGGAACTGAAAGATTCCGAATCCATCATACGAACAGTTCAGGGAAAACCTGCAGAAGGACAAGAGCAGAATGGCTACAGATTCTTCCCCAACACCAAGACTTTTTGCAAAACCTGGTTAAAGACAAAGTTGTAAACTCAGGCACTCTCTATAGCCTAACTGCAGACTTGCCATCAGCAAAAATCACCCAGCAAAATTTTAGCGCTCTTCCTAGCTCTTTACCTCCCTTTAGCCCCAATCCTCTTAAATCATCGGATGGTACTGTTCCTAAGACTGCCCAACAATCGTTTACATCTCTTAAAGAAGGCATTGAAAGATCTCCTGCAGTAGCATCAAGCCATAGCCAACCTAGAGCGTATATGCCTTATTCCGGGTCAGGTGTACCTCTACCACCACCAACTCGAACTCCTGCTCCTTCTCGAAGCAAATCCGGGGATCCTACAAGATTAGTTCAAGCAAGCCATAACCAAGATGCCAATTATGGAGATGGTTATGGTAGTAATGCATGTTCAGCAATAGTAACTGAAGCTCTTCCTGAAATGATCTCGGGTAGATTACGCACTAAAGACCAAATGGATGGTGTAATGAGGCGCGGGATTAGGAACTACCATCATATCTTCAAACGTGATTACTATCTAAATGATATCCAAGGACAAGAAAAGTTTAAGCGGCTTGCTAAAGGAAGAAGTTATGATGTTGCTAAGGATGATCTACCACCACCCTTATTACCTCCTGAAGAAACTGCAAAATTGCACCAAACTTTTTCTTGACAACTCGAACCAGTGCGAAACCCAAATGCCCCAGCAGGAATCAATGTTTACGAAGAAATGTTAACAAGAGGACAAGAAAAGCTAAAATTTGAAATTTTGCTTAAAGAGTTGCAAGAAAGATGCAAAGAGAACTGTCAAGTTGGAGAGCGTGTTGCTGCTTCAATGGTAATTGACCATAGAACAATTGGAATAACAGTAGAAAGACTAGCAGGCGATAAATTTGCATTCTATCTTTTCGATTCTCATGCAGACGAACATGGGAACCCAGCTTTTTACAGGCGATTTGATAGTCTAACAGGTTTAGTAGAATATTTAGCTGATAAATACGAAGCACACACAGTTGCTCCCGCATTCTCATCCGATCGTGCGACAATATCTAGGACAAATGCCCGCAATACGGTTAGCATGGTAGTCTACAAAGTCAAAAGTAGCTAAGATACTTGTAGCTAAATCCCCCCTCACGCATAATTCTTTATAGAACCACTAGTGGTGGCATAGCCAAGCGGTAAGGCAGGAGCCTGCAAAGCTCCCATCCTCAGTTCAAATCTGAGTGCCACCTTTTATAAAGTCAAAAGGCTGCGGAATCATGAAGAAGGTCCTGTGGACCTTCGGAATGCGAAGCAGGTAAGCGAATAGCGAACGGGTACAGGCAAAAGGCAAAAGTATCATTAAGCCTATGCCTTTAAAGTATGTTATACCTCATAGCTTCTCCTATCGGCAATCTGGGTGACATCACCTTAAGGGCCCTAGAAATTCTTAAAAAATGTGATTACATCCTTTGTGAAGATACTAGGAGAAGTAGGATATTACTTGATCACTTTGGGATTCAAAAGCCCTTGAAAAGCTTCCATAAGTTCAGTGAAAAAAAAGAAGAAAGGGGAATTTTAGGTGATTTGAGACAAGGGATGGAAATAGGTCTTTTGTCCGACGCAGGTACTCCTACTATTGCAGATCCAGGAAGAGATTTGATCGTCAGGGTAATAGAAGAAGGGCTCCCCTTTACTGCCCTGCCCGGTCCTTGTAGTTTGATTCAAGGGTTGGTACTGTCAGGGTTTCCTTCTGAGAGATTTCAATTTTTGGGGTTTCTTTCTAAAAAAGAATCTGAGGAATTGAAAGTTCTTAAATCCATGCTCTTTTTCAATGGCACCTCTATTTGCTATGTTCCGCCAAATCGGCTAATAAATACATTGGAATGTCTAGAAGAGCTTTCCGCCAATGCAAATCTTGGGGTTGCAAGAGAGCTAACTAAAATCCATGAGGAGTGCGTAAGAGGAAATCCCACCACTCTGATCTCCCATTTTAAAAATAACCCTCCTAAGGGAGAGATTGTTTTATTAGTAGAGAAGGGAAAAATCGAAGAAGAAGAGATTCCTCTTGAAGAGCTTTTGCCCCTTTTGCAAGAATCCTTCTCGCTATCTCTAAAAGAGGCCATTAAAATGGCAGCTAAGCTATTAGGGAAGCCTAAAAAAATCATCTATAATAAGACTCATCGATGAAGCTGATTGCGGTAGCACTTCCAATGGAAGCCGCGCCCATTATTAAAGCTCTAAAACTGAAGCAAATTGAAAAAAGAGCGTTTACTCTTTATGGGAATGAGTCCTATCGGCTCATTGTCACAGGAATTGGAAAGATGGCTATGGCTGCAGCCGTAAGCTATTTGTATGCTTTATCTCAAGATGTGCGAGGGTTTGTTAATTTTGGACTTGCCGGCCATCCAACTCTTGCAATTGGAAGCTTTGTGCTTGCTCATAAGATCACAGATAGCGCTTTGAATAAACATTTCTATCCCCACATTCCCAAAGGATTTATGGGTGAGACTCATCAGGTAGTTACCAAAGACATGCCTGAATTAGAATACCCTCAAAATGTTTGCTATGAGATGGAGGCAAGCGCTTTTTTTCAAACTGCGATGCGCTTTACCAGTATTGAAAACATCCATGTTGCAAAAGTGATCTCTGATAATAGGCTCTTTCCTTTCGCTAAAGAAAAGGCAGGGCATCTCATCGAACAAAATCTGAATTCATTCTTAT
>DATIJO010000105.1:0-2491 GCA_035478555.1 Chlamydiales bacterium | reverse complement strand
TTTGAAGTGAAGCGACGGGGGAAGAGCCCAGAAAACAAGCTTGAGCGTCTTGGCTTAAGGAGTAGATCAAACCTCCTAAGATCAACTCAGGGCCCTTTTGAGGGACAAGCCTGCTGACGCAGGAGACAAGGGGTTTATTTTCTTCTTTAAAACCAATTTTTCTTTGAAGATGCTTTTTGTTCTCTCTTTTTTTTTGAACAATGACATCTATGGGATCATCAGGCCGGAAGTGCGCAGGGATATGAGGATCGGTTTCCGGATTCCAAAGCCCAGTATCTAGCCCATTCAGGATGCCAATGAGTTTTTTGTCATTTTTCCGCAAAGTATCTTCAAGCCCAAATCCTTGCTCTACTGTAAGGATCTCTTTGGCATAATTTGGTGAGACAGTGACGACTTTATCGGCATAATGGATGCCCCCTTTCAATAGATTGATAGAATCGGGAAAGGAAGCGTGGTCGTCTTTTAGTTTTTCTAAAATATTTTTAGTATCTTTTCCTAAGAGCTCTTTGGGGATATATCTAGAAGTTGTTCTTCCCTGGTATTCCAGGTTATGGATATTGAGCACAATCCCTTTTACCTCAATGTCTTTGGAATAGGCCGTATGATAGAGGGGTGGGATAAAGGCCGTATGCCAATCATGGATATGAAGAAGATATTCGGCAGGCTCTTTTTTTAGAAATTCTAATGCCATATGGCAAAAGAAGAGAAAACGCTTCGGATCATTATCTCCCGCGTAGATAGTCTTCTCATGAAAATAGCCTTCGGGATGCTGTGTCTCTAAAAACCAAACATCGCATCCTTCCACCTCTCCTAAATGGGCGGTATTTTGGATCTCTTTCCCTGACTCTAGACAAGTAAATGAAACAGATTTTTTGAAGGGAGGAAGAGCACGAATACAGGAATATTTTGGCAGTAATATCTGAAGTTCATGGCCCATTTTCAAAAGAGCTCTTGATAGGCCAGTGACTACATCTCCCAAACCACCGACTTTGGCAATGGGGGCAAGTTCAGCTGCGATCTGGATAATTTTCATACTAATACTTACAATATCCATTCTTGCAAATAATTCAAATTCTGAGATAACATCCATCAAAGTTTTAGTGAAACTGACCGCATTGGGGTGTAGCCAAGCGGTAAGGCAGCGGTTTTTGGTACCGCCACGCGGAGGTTCGAATCCTTCCACCCCAAGTTTTAGAGAGATTCATGGCAAATAATGATTGTTTGATTTTTTCGGGATCTTCTCATGAAGCTTTAGCTGATGGTCTTGCAGGCGAATTAAAAAAGCCTCTGGGAAACATGCGCATAGAAACATTCCCGGACGGCGAGACAGGCATCCAGATTTTGGAGAGTGTGCGCGGCCATGATGTATTTATTGTACAATCAGTGGCCAGACGCCCCAACCACTATCTGATGGAACTATTGATTATTGCGGATGCTTTAAGAAGGGCGTCTGCAAGAAATATTATCGCGGTACTGCCTTATTATGGATACGCCAGGCAAGACCGCAAAGATAAAGGGCGTGTCCCTATCACCGCCAAGCTCGTTGCTGATCTCTTGCAGAGAGCAGGAGTAACGAGAGTTTTGGCGCTTGATTTGCATACGGAGCAGATCCAGGGTTTTTTTGATATCCCTGTAGATCATCTCTATGCAAGGCCTTTGTTTGTAAAGGCGTTAAAGAAATTAAAATTGGCAAACCCTATTATTGTTTCGCCCGATGTGGGCAGCAATAAAATGGCTAGAAGGTTTGCTGATGACATGAATTTGGATTTGGCCATCGTGGATAAAAGAAGATTGGATGCAAAGCGTATTGTAGACACTGCGATTATTGGCGATGTGAAAGGTAAAGATGTGGTGCTAGTAGATGATATTTGCTCTACAGGGGAAACATTAAAAATGGCAGCTCTGACTTGTAAGAAAGCGGGGGCCAAGAGAATCGTTGTTGCGGTAACGCATGGATTGCTTCTCGAAGATGTTTTCCAAGGATCCGGAATAGAAGTGCTTCTGACAACGGACAGCGTTCCTGCGTTGGAAAAGAAATATTCTATCCCGGTCCAATACATCTCAGCAGCTCCGCTTTTTGCAGAAGCTGTTACACGCATTCAATCCTCCCAATCGGTCACCTCAATGTTTGAAAAAAAGGCAAATGTATGAAACTTAAGATTTTTAAAAGAACAGGCGAAAAGAAAAGCGATGTAAGACGCCTGCGCTTTACAGGTGAAATACCCGCTGTGATTTACGGCGCCAGAAGAAAAAGCGAAAACATCAAATTGAACGAGGCGGAATTTCAAGCGTTAATGCGCGATTTGAAACCAGGCAGGCTGCCAACAACGCTTTTTGAACTTCACTATGATAAAGAAGTGTTAAAAGCCGTTGTCAGGGACATTCAGTATCACCGCACAAACTACCGCATTTTACATATTGACTTCGGTATCTTAGAGCCGGATCTTCCTGTGACAGTGAATGTGCCGATCATTTACCAAGGCGTTGCTGA
>DATIJO010000104.1:0-6003 GCA_035478555.1 Chlamydiales bacterium | reverse complement strand
GCGGGATCAGCCTAAAATTGATTTTTGCCCCTCTTTTTATCGCCTCCTCTTTCTTAGCAATCCTCAATTTTTATATTACCTCGGAACTGGCCACCTTTTCCCGGCAAAAATCCCGTGAGATGCTGGTAGAAGAAACAACAGTAAACCCTCTTATCCTTTTGCAAAGGCAAAAATTACTCAAAATGGACCCCTCCTATGTGGACATGGAAAGCGACGCCGAAGGAAAAAAAGCTCGTGACTTTCTTTACATTACCCGTAATCAAACTTCAGGCAGATTATCTCTAATGATTGCGAAAAAATTCTGGCTGGAAAAAGAGACCCTGCTTGGGCAAGATGTCGCGATTATTTCCAATTTGGAAAGAGATGAGGATAGCTTTGATACTCTTGTAGTAGAAAATCAACAATCCCTTTCAACACACGCCCCTTCCATCTCCAAATTCATGAAACAGGACCGCACTAGGCTCAATCCAAGCTCCCTTCCTCTTCGAATGCTTTTGATCCGGCAGTTTTCAGCGCCAGAAGTCCTTCGAAGGATCTCGCTTGGCATCTCAGCCCTTACCTTCACTTTTATCGGGATTGCATTTGGTTTAGAGATTAAACGGACAAAATCCTCCAAAGGGATACTCTATGTATCTCTTTTAGCGGTATTGGTGTTTGCTTCCTACATGGTGGGAAAACAGATCAAATCCAAAATTCTTCTTTCTTGCTTGGCCTTTACAATACCCCATCTTATCCTCCTTTACGCCGGACTCTACACCATTCGTAAAGTAAAAAAAGGCACGGCATGAAAATTTGGGAGCGCTACATCATCTTTGGAGTAATAAAAACCCTACTCTTTATCCTGATCTCCCTTTACTTGACCTTTGTTCTGATCGATTTCTCCACCAATGGGAACCACTACTTTAAGTACACCCCTCCCAGCTACCCTGAGCTTGCTCTTTATTATTTGTACTATTTTGCCCGCCACCTAGATCTTTTTTTGCCGCTTGCCCTTCTTCTAGCTACTATCAAAACCCTCTCTGGGATGAATGCGAGAAATGAGATTACCGCCTTAAAAAGCTCCGGAATGAACACTCTTCTTCTATGCAGGCCCTTATTTCTGATTGCACTCTTTATGGCATCTGTTAGTTTTATCAATCTTGAATATGTGACTCCTCACTCCCTTGCCTTCATCGAGGAGTTTCAAATCATCCATTCTAAAAATCCTGACAAGCAAAGAGAAAAGCAGATCCAAATGTATTCCCTTCCCAATCAAACCAAACTTGTCTTTCAAAGCTGGGACAATGAAAAGAAGACCCTTTTTGATGTTTTTTGGATCCTATCCCCTAATGAGTTCTACCATGCTAAATACCTGTCTATGAGCTTCCCCTCTGTAGGAAAATTTGTCGATCATTTCAAAAGAAATGACCATCTTCTGGAAAAAACAGAAAGCTTCTCAGAACTCATATTTGAACAGATGCCGCCGCTTCATTTTACTGAAAAGACACTCATCGCACCCCCTGAACACCTCTCCCTCTCTCAGCTCTTGTCCCAAATAGTAGAACATAGATTCCTATCCAATGAAGAAGAAGCCGCCCTCAAAACCTCCCTCCATCGCAAACTCTCCGCCCCTCTCCTTTCATTCCTTGTTCTCCTTGGCGCTCTTCCCTATTGCTTTCGATTTTCTAGGTATTCTTCTTCCTTTATGCTCTATACGTTGTCCCTTTTTGTTTTTATTGTCTTTTATACCATGCTCGACGCTGCTGAAATCCTCGCGGAAAACCAGGTCCTCTATCCCTCTCTTCTCATTTGGACTCCCTTTGTCATTGCACTCGGCTTTTCTTCTTACCGCTTTTTCGAAGTTGCTAAGAAATAGAGTAAAAAATATCTTGTACCTATATGGGCAGACTATTTTGTTTAATATTACTCTGTAATGCATCTCTCTTTGCTTACGAAGACTACGGGAATGAATGTTACCCAAGATCTACGTTTCTTTCTCGGCCTGCGTTTGCCAATGAACCCAGAGAAGAAGGATACAACGCGCCTGCTAGATTTGATGTAAGAAGGTGCTTCGGAATTTTCTTATGGGGCAGTTATCTCTATTGGCAGCCGAGACAAGACGGAATGGAAGTGGGATTTACCCAGACCATTACGGGAAGTTTTTCCAACTTTACGGAAAATAATAGCATTCTGAATCTGGATTGGAAATACAGAAGCGGATTCAAAGTAGGACTAGGATTCCATACTAGCTTAGATGATTGGGACATGTCTGCTGAGTATACCTGGTTCCATATGAACCATAGAAATTCATTTCGCCACACTCCTATTTTCGCAAAGTGGTTTCCGCTGAATAGTACACCCGACTTTATTTCAACTGATTTTGACAATGAGTTTTCCTCCCTTGATACTGACTGGAAACTCCATCTGGATATGGGCGATGTAGAAGTTACAAGAGCTAGTTACGTTGGCACTAATTTCGTTTTAAGACCTCATCTTGGAGGTAGGATTTTATGGCTTAAACAGCACTACATCCAATCCGGCCCAAATCTCTCTACTTTCTTTGATGGGACAACTATCACTATGGATGCCCGTTCACGTTGGTTTGCCGGCGGTCCCAGGATCGGGGTTGAGGCTAATTTTATTTTCGGCGGAAGAAACCTTCGCTTTTTTGGCAATGCAAACGCTGCCCTTCTCTATGGTAGATACCATGTAAACTATGCTAGCCCCATCATTCCACCAAATCCCATTGGCGGGGCTACCAATCTTACCTTAAAAAATAGAGTCTCTGCAGTGAGAGCCAATGCTGACATTGGCGCAGGTTTTGCCTTAGGTTTTTATGTGGGCCACCACAATTTCCATATCGATCTCTTGGCATCGTACGATTTCCAAATCTTCTGGAACCAAAACATGATGGCAGACCTTGTCTTTAACATTAACGAGCCAAACATCGGCAATCTCTATATCCAAGGCCTAACAGGCACCCTCAGATTAGATTTTTAAGTCAGAAGTCAGAGAGCAGAAGTAAGAAGTGCCGTGGCGGTAATTGCATTACCTCGATTTATAAAGTAGAAGCAATGCAATTGCTTCCACGATACTTCTGACTTTTGACTTCTTACTTCTGACTTTCACAAGCGCAAAGAGTTTTGTGGGTACCATCGCAAAATGGCATATTTTTGGACTGTTTGCAGCAGCAGATTGAAACGGTCTTTTTCTCATCTGCAACAACACGAATTGGCTTATGCTCTGATCCTTTGTGAGAGCCGTCGCAAAAGGGCCCATTTTTACTTTTCCCACAAGAACAGAGGGAAAGTGTGCTTCCTTGTTGCATTTCTACACGTAGAGGCTTCATTTTTAATGCTCCTGGCTTATACTTGGAAATACTTTACATGAAGGAAGGTTATGGCAAAAGACCCCCAAAAAAATTTCGAGAATTTCTTAGAAACTTCTAAAAATCTTGCCTTGGTATCGTCTACGGTAATGCTTCTCAACTGGGACCAAGAGACCTATATGCCTCAAGGAGGGATTGATGCTAGAAGCGCTCAAATCGCCCTTCTTACCAGTTACATCCATAAGGAAAGGACCAGCTCAAGCTATAAAAAAGCCCTCTCCTCTATGATCCATCTCCCGTCTGGGAAATATGTGGGTAAAAAATTAAACCCTGTTCAGAAGATCGCTTTGAGGGAGTGGCGCCATGATTTTCTTAGAGATAACAAGCTTCCTAATAGCTTCGTAAAGTCCTTTGCCGAACTTACCTCTGTTGCTACCAATGCTTGGAGCCAGGCAAAAAAGAAAAGGTCTTTTAAAGAGTTTTCCCCTTATTTGAAAAAGATCGTCGAAATGGTCAGGGAAAAAGCTGACATCCTAGGGTACAAAAAACACCCCTATGATGCTCTGATCGACTTGCATGAAAAAGGGATGACAGCCGAGAAATTAGACCATCTCTTTGCGGGGCTAAAAAAAGCTCTACAGCCCCTGCTTAAGAAAGTCACTTCAAAAAAGGGACCGGACGATAGCTTTCTCTATGGAGAATTTTCACCGGAGAAACAAAGAGAGTTTGGGAAAAAATTGATCCATCTTCTTGGCACCGATCCCCACCATTTCCGCCTAGATGAATCAGCCCATCCCTTTTCCATGGCGGTACACCCAAGCGATGTGCGCATCACTACTCGAATACTGCCTGACTCTGTCATGAGCAATATCCTTGCCATACTCCATGAGTGCGGCCACGCCTTTTATGAAATGGGCCTTCCCAAAGAATACTATGGCTCCCCTATTTGCGAAGCTGCCTCCTTGGGCATCCATGAGAGCCAGTCCCGCTGGTGGGAGACAAGAATTGGAAGAAGCAAAGGCTTTTGGAAATTTCTCCTCCCTCATCTGCAAAAAGAGTTCCCTGAAAAGCTAAAGAAGGTCCCCTTTGAAACTTTCTATAAAGGGCTACATGTCGTTACACCCAGCTTTATTCGTATCGAAGCAGATGAAATGACCTATTCATTCCATGTAATCCTACGCTATGAGCTAGAAAAAGCCCTTCTTACCAAAGAGCTGAAAGTGGACGATCTCCCCTCTGCCTGGAATGAGCTCAGCAAAAAACTACTAGGAATTACTCCCAAACACGATGCGGAAGGCTGCCTGCAAGATATCCATTGGTCGATGGGAGAGCTAGGCTATTTTCCAACCTATACTCTCGGCAATCTCTATGCCTCCCATTTCTTCACTACTTTTGCGAAAGAAAATCCTGATTGGGAAACAAGGCTACAGAAGGGCGAATTTGACTTCTGTCTAGATTGGCTGAAAAAAAATATCCACCAATATGGCAGGACCTACGCCCCGGAAGAACTTGCTGAAAGAGTGACTGGTAAGTCCCTTACCGAAAAAGCTTATGTGGATTACCTAACCGATAAATATTCGGAGATCTACTCTTAAGAGCGAAAACCTTTTAAACGGATCTTTCTTCTGACTTCGGCCTCGTGATAGCGCTTTTTCTGGATCTCTGTTTCGGGTATGATTTGGGGAACCTCGACCGGCTTACTATCATCTCCGATAGCCACAAAGGTAAAATAGGCTGAGAGGATATGTTTTTCTTCCAATGTACGAAAATCCTGGGCAATGACTTTGACCCCGATCTCCATAGAAGTGCCCCAGGCTTTATTGATTGCGGCCTTGCAGATTAATATATCCCCATGCCGAGCAGGAGTTAAAAACCTGACGCTATCAATCCCCAAAGTGACGCAAACTACATTGGTATGCCTCTTAGCAACGATAGCGCATAGGCTATCCGCAATTTGCATTAATCTTCCCCCAAATAGGGTCCCATGGGGATTCAGATCATTGGGAAATACCTCCACTACTTGGTCTTCAATTGCGGAAGCCGATACTGTTTTTGCGGACCTATCCATAATCTAACTATATAAAACGGAGGTTTTTTTTAAAGATTTATAGTAAGAACAAAATTAACTATGAAATATTATTTAATCTCATTAATTCTACTTCCATTCCTCTTAATTGGAGATTGCTGCTGTTTGTATGTCTATCCCGACGTAACTTTTTCCGGTTCAGTTGGCTATAAACATCAAGAGATCTCCTTAGGCTATAGAGAACACTTTGCTCCTAATAAAAAGACCATTGAACAGAAGATCAATAACCTGCAGGACCTCTACCTAGGCCTCGAAGCCAAAATCTTTGAGCCCTGCTGGCCCTACTTTAGGGCACTCTTTACCTCTGCCTATGGCTGGGGAAATAAAGGAGTCTGGGAGATCAATACTTATCTAGGAACAACCCCCCTATCCGGAGAGGGTACATTTAAAAGCCATGCTACCGCTCTGAATACTACTCTTGAATTAGGTGGTGCCTTCCGTGAAGGCCCCATTGCCTTTGCACCATTTCTCGGCTTTATCTGGCAAAGGCAAAATATCCATCTTACGAGTCTAACCCAGGCGGTATTCCCAGGGGGCGATTTCCATCCAACTCATTATTTCTGGTACCGCTTCATCACCCCAAGCATTGGCATACGAGTAGCGATTCTTC
>DATIJO010000103.1:0-4984 GCA_035478555.1 Chlamydiales bacterium | reverse complement strand
AAGAGGCAGTAGTTGTAGCAAGGCAATCTTCTTTTGGTGAAAAGCCCTGTAAGATTTTTATGAACTGTGCGAATGTCGAGGGTCATGTTGAAGGTGGAATTACAATGCATTGGGGAGATAAAGAGGGACCAAGTTTCACTGCTTACACAGAGATTGAAATTAAAGATAAAGGAACCTCAATAGGTGGTTCCTATGAAAGACATGATGATGGGACAAGTGATCTTTCCATCTATGGAAAATCAGACTTTGAAGTTGAATTTGACGATTAGATGAACATGTTGAAAAAATGGTTCAAGCTTTTTATTTTCCTGTGTGTTGGTTTGTGCATTTTCTTCTTTTGGATTATCAAACCAGAGCAAGAAAAAACCAATTCTAAACTAACAAATAAAAGGACTAATTATTTCGTTCCGGTTGCTATCACATTCAATGCTATTCAGGCTCCTTGTCTCGTAATGGAGATAGAAGGAGAGCCATTATCTACTATGCTGGACTTAGGCTTTCGCGGGGATGTAAAGGTAGTTCCTGAATTCCTAGAAAAAATTAAGAAAAAAAAGTGGATAGGCTCAGGGGAAAAGTATGCTGGAAAATATGGTAAAGCATATCCGAGAGATTATTACGGAATTCCTAAAATAAAAATCGGTAAGGTCAATTTTTATAATCCTATCTTAGAAAAAGAAAATATCGATTCTCATAAAGATAGTGTATTCGTAGAAGGTGGGGGTGAGCCATCTCCACCTGAACCAGGAACTCTGGGCTGGCATATTTTTGGTAAATCGAATTTATTTCTGGATTTACAAAACTCTCTTATAGCCTTGTGCGATAGCGTTGAGACTCTTGATAAAGAGGGTTATTCAAAATCTACTTTTATTAAGATTCCTCTGCACACTGAAAGAGGGTTTCTAGAATGCGAAGGTCTCTATAATGATCAACCTTTAAGATTTGTGCTAGATTCAGGCTGTACTTGGAATCTTTTGAACACTCCTGCTGCTAGTACTCTTGATGAATTGATTTGGGACCCGCAAGTGATCGCTGAATCGTCTGTCGCTATTGGTGAGAGAGATTTTGGAAAAATGGAATTTCGAAAAGTTCCTATACCATTACCTATCCATGTGGATGCTGTTCTAGGTATGAATTTTCTTTCAAAGCACCGAGTTTTTATCGATTTCAACAATGGATATCTCTACTTTGCTCCCTCTGATAAGGTTATAGCAGTCTCAAAAGCTCCTCCATCAAAGAACCGCTCTGCTTTATAATATTTCTTACAACTCAACAATAATAATAAAATGTTTATTATTATAATAAATTCATTTTCATAGATATCATTATTCAGTTCATGTATAATATATTAACTGATTATAAATTATTATAATATTATGGCATTCTTAGTATCATTAGTTTCTTCTGTTTTTTCTCCTTCTAAGGTAGAGCCTCGTAAAAAAGAGGATGCACCAGTAGTAGTTGTATCTCCTTTGGAAGCATTCAATCAGAGATTAAGGGGCTGCCAGGAAATGATCCAGGCTGTTGGGAAGGTCTATGAAGGGAAAATTCCAGCAAGATTTGATAGCGGCGAAGAGGCAGATTTTGTTGCATTTGTAGAAAGCGCTGCTCAAAACTTGGTAGTGTTCGAAGCATTCTATGCTTCTCTGCAAGAGAGCTTCTCACAAGAGATCATAGATGCGGCTGTTGCAGAAATCCCGGGCTATTCTCTTTATGTGCAAGGATATGCAAAACTGACGCAAGAGGAAGCTCAAAGAATTAAAAATAAGTGTTTGGAGATTAAAAATACTCCTAAGGATATAGAGCCCGCTTTACTTCATGGGGAGCGCTTTTTTTCTGAGCTGCATAAAGATGCGAGACTGATTAAAAAATGGCAGCATGCAAGAAAGCAGGTGGGTACCTATTGGTGCTCGGATCCAAGTCTTGCGGTCTGTCACTTTAGTTCACATGAGATGAGGATATCACAAGAAAAAGAGGACATTCTTCGCGCGCATGTTCAACTGCAGACCGAATACTCTAAAACTTTGGATAAAATCCTAAAGAAAAAGACCCTGATTCAATTCAGAAGAAGCTTAAAGAATGAGTATGCATTTTTAAAGTTAATGTCTTCATTTACTCTTCTTGAAATGCAGGATAGGGTCCAGTTTTTAAATGTTGAAGAAGCAGCCTATTTCAACTCCATGCAAAGTAAAGCTGAAGATTTAAGGGTAGATCTTCATGTTATGATGCAGGAGAGACAGAAGGAGATTCTTGCCGCTTTAGAGCAAATGAAAAAGCAGTTAGATGAACTCAATAGCGAGATCGAAATCTGTCATACGACTTTTGCATTAGTCCTGCCCATCTTAAAATTGCAACTTCTGGAACTTGATGCAAGAGATCTATTAGAGTTAGTGACTCCTATTCGGGCGATCAATGAGACCGATCTTAAACTGAAATTGGCAGGTTTTTGCAAACTCAGGCACGGCTTAACAGGTCTTACTCAATTGATCCGTTCCCTTTCTAATCATTTTCCTGCTGATATAAATGATAGACTAGAAAAAATTCGGGTACATTCTCCTGAAATAGCAAAACAAATTGAAATTGAATGGACCAAATTTACTGAATCTGCCGCAAAAGCAGGGGATGTTAGTTTGCAGCCTCTTCGAGAAGCTCTGATCGCAGCTCTACAGGCACAAAGAGAAAGAGTCTCAGCAATATTAACTAAATGCCATGAGAATCTTCAATTTGCGGTCAATGTAGTACGAGATATACATAGACAATATAATTGCCTTCCTGATCGTCATCCAGATCTTATGTTTGAACGCCCTGATCAACTTGAAGCTGCTTTAAGAAAAGTATACGCAAGAGTACCTAGGGCATTAGCATATTTAGAAAATGAAATGGTGACAAAAGAGAATGTTAAAAATACCGATGCATATAGCTTTTATCCCTCACGTCCCAATGGAAATCAATGTATTGCAATTAAGGCGCAGGACGATAAATTGTTTATCCTTGAAGGAAGAAAGATCAGTTACGACACATGGAGAAATGCTCTGGACGGTTTTGGCAGATTAACAAGTGTAGCTCAATATTTTGCCAAAGGGCCTCGTACCGTTTACTTCAAATGGAATCCTATCAACCGAGAATTTTCATCTTCAAATAGAGTCCACGGCGATGTCATGGTCTATCCATTTACGCCGGAGCTTTTACAGCAGAGAAAAAAAACGATCTGGGACTGGAATCTTTATAATACAGCAAATCCTGCACATATAGAGCGCCTGACCACTGCCGTATCTTTAAAAAGAGTGTTCCTTAAAGTTCTTCAAGGAAATATTCATACGCTATCGAGGAATGAGCTAAGAGAATTGCAGCAGGCTCTTGAACCTGTTTCAAAGAGGGAAACTTTTACTTTAGATCCATTACGCCATTTATATGAGGTTTTTTCAGGAAAGTTTAATGATATGAACGGCTGTTTTGCTGAGGGAGACAAAGAACTTCAGGAGATCTGCGGCGCAGTTCATACAGCAAGCGTTTGCCCCTATAATTTTGATAAAGAATATGATGCTCTTGCAGCAGCGTCTAAATGGGCTAAGAGATTTGTGGAGTGGCAGCAACTGATTGAGAAAGCCATAGCAGCAGGGCAGAATAGTAGCAAATATTTTGGCCAGACTTTAAGAGAGCTTGCAAACATAATGCAAGGAATTACTGCTCTTATTGGTGCTTTGCCTAAGGAATTTTTTGAAGAAGGGTTTGATCCAAAGCCCTATTTCGGCAAAATGGGGCCTCAAAGAGCGCGTCAAACCCTTTTAGCTTTTTTTCAACAGGTTGTAGAGTTTCATAAAGTGAACCGCCAGCCCTTTGCTTGGCTCATGATCCCATCGTTGCTTCCAAAATTAGAGGCAATGCAACAGCTCCATTTAGCAAACAACCCCGAATTCCAAACTCTTCTCAAACAAATCTCTTCTCAATTTTTTGATGAGCTACGAAGTGTAAGGTTCTTTTTAGGTAAAGTGATCAAGCAAATGCTAGTAAATCCTACCACGATGGATTTTATGGCTGCATATAGATCTCTAAGAGCTTGGGAAGAGAGTGTCTATCTCATACGCTCAGAAACCCTTCATGATCTTAAGAGACTTTCACACTTTAATACTGATGAACTTATTAAGAACTTTTTTGGTTCCCTCTAATATCACCTGAAGAGATGGTTTTCATCGACTTGTCAGGTAAACAGAGGTTGAGCTGACCATCGAAAGTGAGCGAGTGCAAGATCCCTTTCCATTTTTTTTGTCCGTCAAAAACCTCGATTTCTTGATGTTTGAAGGCAAGCAGGTTCTCCAGTTCATAGTGAAAGGGGGTAAATCCCTCTTTTTTAAATAAAAGAAGATCTTCAGCAAACTGTTTTTTTAGCTTTTCAAGAAGAGAATTTTTGTCCCAAGTTTTGTTGGTCTCTACTTTCAATGAGGTAGCAGGTTGATCGATTATCCCTAGTTCTTCCGCATTGGGATTAACATTGATCCCTATTCCTAAAAAAACAGTAGCCTCATCTTTTTCAAAGACAATCTCACAAAGCACTCCTGCCAATTTTTTTTGGGAGAGCAAGATGTCATTGGGCCATTTGATTTGAGGTTTTAATTTTTCTGCGATGAGGACTTTGGCCAAACTTAATGCGATGATCTGCCCTAAGCTAATGATATGAAGGGTATCTGCTGGAAGACGAAAGACTAGTGTGCAGCAGATGTTTTTGCCTTTGGGCGTGATCCATTTTCTTTGAAATCTACCTCTTCCTTTGGTCTGCTCTTCTGCAGTTACACAGGCAATTTTTTCAGGGTCAAACTTCTGGACATGCTCTTTTGCCCAGTCTTGGGTGGAAGTAAGGCTATCAAATGCAAAATTTTGGTATTCCATAGCTCTTGTATTCTATCTCACACCTCCATAGACTACAAGATAGAGTATGTGGGATCATAAGTATCTATTTAGACTAGATTTTCGTCTCATCACAATCCTCTTA
>DATIJO010000102.1:0-2777 GCA_035478555.1 Chlamydiales bacterium | reverse complement strand
CCCTTTTATTTTCTTGGAAGGGGGCAACAAGTCTATGCCTTTGAGAGTAGCGATGGGAAACATGTCATCAAATTTCTCCGTATGCCAAAATATCATCCCCCGTTTTGGACAAAGCTTCCTCTTTTGCCGGCGGGTCTTGCTGCCAAGGGTGCAAAAGTTACGAAGAGGCGAGAGTCTTTTTGGAAAAGCTGTCAGAGAAGCGTTTTACTTGCGATGAGTGAATTAAAGAATGAAACAGGGCTGATCTTCTGCCATTTAGAACAAACCGATGATATGCAGAAGTTTATCACTATCTACGATAGGTTGGGAGTAGAGCACCTGATAGATTTAGACCGTTATACCTTCATTCTTCAAAGAAAGATGGAGCCGATCGCGCCTTTCCTCTTGAGGCTATATAAAAAAAATGACCGCGAGGGAATCGAAAGGACTCTTTCCTCTTTTCAAGAGGCTATCTCTAATAGGGTGAATAAAAAAATCCGAAATAAAAATCGAAATTGCATGAGAAATATGGGCCTACTTGATGGAAAAGTGCAAGAATTTGACGTAGGAGAACTAAAGTTTGATCCACAAATAGATAGTAATAGAGAGATGCGCAAGTCGACCGAGCAGCTAAAAGAATGGCTAGAAGTAAATATGCCTGAATATACTACCTACTTATGAAAAAATGGCGCCTATTAGGACTTCTTTTCTTTTATCCGATCATGGGCGTTCTTATCCATTTCCGAACCGATGGTTTTACCTTTCAAAAAGTCCTCACCTTTTTACCCAATAAGCCTGCATGGGAGACCCATTCACTATCATCTGAAGAAAAAGAAAAAATCTCTCAAGTGCTCTCGCAAAAGTTTCACTATTTAGGGTCTGGAAGACAGTGCTTTGTTTTTGTAAGCTCAGATCAAGAGTACGTGCTCAAATTGATCAATCATCAAAGGTTTGTGGTAGCTGATTGGGTAAAACAACTGCCAATGCCTTCTTTTCTTGACCTGCAAAGACTTGAGAAAATAGAAAAAAGACATGCGAGGATTGATGCTTTTTTTCAAAGCTTTCAAATCGGCTATGAAAACCTCCCAGAAGAAACCGGCATCCTCTACTTACAATTGAACAAAAGCGAAACCCCTCTTTTTGTTCAAGTTTCAGGGCCCGGCTATGTCCATACTATCCCTCTTCATAAGACTGAATTTATCCTTCAAAGAAGAGTAAATTCCTTCTATTCAGAGTTAAAAAGGGCCTCTCATGACGCTGTTCAATGGAAAAAGATCCTCTCTTCCTATGTTTCCTACTTGGAGCAAAGGATCCAAAAGGAGATCGTGGATGATGATCGAAATGTATTTAATTTGGGATATGCAGAAGGTAGGACGATCCTGATCGATGCAGGCAGGCTCTATTTAGATCCGGCTATTCAAGAACATTCCTATGAAGAAATGAAAAAATCCTCCAAACTCCTTCAAAAACGCTTAGATAAATCTTATCCAGAAATGGGGAAATACCTATTCGATGAAATTGAAAAAAGAAAGCCCGCTCTATTTTCATCCGATCTCTAAAGAATACATTTGGGGATCTGAATCTTGGCTGCTCTCAGATCAAAGTATTATCGCAAATGGAGAGCATCAAGGCAAAGCTCTAAAAGACCTCATCCATTTTCCCTTACTTCTCAAACTCATCGACGCCAAGGAAAATTTAAGCATTCAAGTGCATCCTGAAGAGAAAAATGAAATGTGGTATTTCTTAAAACCTGGATCTGCGTATGCAGGTATTAAAGAAACCATGACAAACGCTGCCTGTGAGAAGTGTCTAAAAAAAAATCAACTCAAGTCAGTGCTAAATACATTTTCCCTACAAGCGGATGATTCTCTCTACATTCCTGCAGGTACCGTTCATTCACTTCTTGCCGGGTGCTATCTTCTAGAAGTTCAGCAAAATTGCAATATTACCTACCGTCTTTATGATTGGGAACGTTCAAGAGAGCTTCACATTCAAGAAGCCTTGAAGTTGATGCATTATCACCCAACTGTTGAGGGAATTCTTCCTCCTCGTCCGTTAAAACAGGGCAATGGGTTTAGCTGGGAACAAATCCTAACAACCCCTCATTTTACTATCGAAAGAATCTCTACTTCTATTCCGTGGAATCACCAAAGTTCCTCATTTGAAGTTTTTTTTCTTTTGCAAGGAGAGGCTTCAATTTCCCTTGATCAATCAAGAGAAAAACTAGATCACAGAAGAGCCTGCCTATGTTTTCAGGGTGAAATCTCAATTACTCCTAAGAATCCTTGCCAATTCCTAAGAATTATTGTTTAAGAGGGTGTCTACAAAGTAAGGGTTCGTCGCTTTTTGGGATTATTTTGGCCGCACTTCGTAGACACCCTCTGAAAGTGAAGAAAAGACTATGCAGCAACTAAGGAATTTTTTACCACTGTCATAAAACTAAGATGGAACTACAAAATTGAACAGTTGCTGTTAGAATTTGCAACAGATCGCGTAATTAATTAGTTATCAAAGACTTTTATCTAAGTTTTTCTTGGAGCAAGCCTTCTAGCTTGATGAGGTCTTTAGCGAAATTGCGGATCCCTTCGGCTAATTTATCGGTAGCCATCGGATCTTCATTGAGAAGATAGCGGAATGCTTTTTCATCAATCTCAAGTTTTTCCACGGACTCTTTTTTTGCCTTTTCGGGATCCAGTTTTCTTTCGATGGGCTCTTGGCTTGTTTTCAGCTCTTCTAAAAACTCCGGTGCAATGGTGAGAAGATCGCATCCGGCAAGCTCCACAATCTCGGCTTTATTT
>DATIJO010000101.1:0-2385 GCA_035478555.1 Chlamydiales bacterium | reverse complement strand
TCTTGATCGGCTTTAAAATTTTCCTTTTCTGAAAAAATCCCATCTGATAGTTTTGTCGCGTCTTTAATAATGACTTTCTACTAGGGGATTACTATGAAAAAAATAAGATCTAAATCTTTATCAATTTATTTAACACTATGTTTCGCTTCACTAATTGCCAGCGATGAAGTAAGCACGGATCAAATTCCATTTAATTCTTGCCCGCTCTCTTCAGAAAATCAACTTCTTTTAGAACAGATCGAAAAGCAAAAAGAAGAGCAAGAAGTGGCTCTTTCTAAGAATATTTCTCACTATTTTCAAGTCGCAGAGCAAGCATTGGCGTATATAGATACTCAGGCTTCTGCTGAGCATGCCATTGATAGTTTCCCGCAAGAGAATATGGTTCGTCTTGATGATGGTTCCGATTGGACTGTTGATTCGTCCGATATCAGCCGCTTAAGGAGCTGGAAATCAGGACACATCATTCAGCTTTATCCAAGAAAAGGAGATACTAATAAACCTTTCATGTTAGAAAATGCATCCATCCACCGCACTCTAAATGTAAATCCTTATAAAGGGCCAAATGAGAGAGGGCCAAAGACCAATTGGGTCGTCGGTATCGACTATGCTTTAGGCCATGTCTACTTAATCACTGGCAATAATGACCGCACTTCATGGGCACTTGATAAAGCCTATTTACCTATTTTCCAGGAGTGGACCGTTGACCAGACAGTAATCATTGCAAATAACAACAAAAGCTGGGCGGAAAAGTATCTCCCACGCATTTTCCCTTCCAATGATTATGTTCTAGTTAATGTGAACAAAGTCAATAACATTCCAGCTAAACCACTTTAGGCGGTAACATATGAGCGAGGCTTTAAGGTTTGATGAGATTTTACGAAATGAGAGATTTGCTGCTGCAGATCAGCAGCTAGCTCGGCAAAGAGAAGAAGGTAGTTCGATCGTCAAAATATTGAAGTTCGCTGCTGCTTTTTTTCTTACAATTGGCGCAATTGCGTTTTTACCAGCGCCGCAAGGATTGATTGTGGCCACTATTGTGGTTGCAGTGTCACTCTTTTTTCTTTTTCAGAAATCAGAGAATCATACAACTATTTTAAATTCTAGTGCTCCTCCTGTCATAGTTCCCCGCTACACATATATTCCGAGACCTCCCGTTTTTATTTCTCCGACTATTCATAGTAGTACTTTTGTAAGAGGGGACTCTAGAACTACTTCAACTGGCACTGGACAAGTCGGTTGGGGATCAAATCCAAATACAAATAATGGAGGCAGTATGTCATATGTGCGAGTACCAACTCAAGATGAAGGAAAAGCAGCGCAACCCACAAGAGTCGATAGAAGGGAAGAAGGAAAGGCAGTACAACCAACCTCTGTTCAGCAGCGCAGTTCCGTGAGTGGAGGAATTGGTCATGGCACTTCTAGTCTCGGCAGTAGCTCTAATCAAGTAGGTTGGGGATCAACAGCACGGACAACGACTAGTCAATCTTCGGCCTCTAGCAGTAGTCAAACCAGTTGGGGTAGTTCAACATCTACATCATCATCCAAGCCACCTATTAGTAATCAAGTTAGCTGGGGTAGTAGCAGCACAAGTTCATCTGCTAAACCACCTCTTGGTGGAGGACAACAAGTTGGTTGGGGTAGCGGCAATAAGAGGTAGTTACTAGGCTCATTTAAGAACAATCGAGGAAAAGGAAAATCGTTTCCATTTCTTCTTTTGTGAGGCCTCCATGAGAGGCCAGAAAACCTTGTGCGAAGCGGTTTTTTTCATACCACCAGACCGCTTCGCTTCTTTTGGGAAGAATCACTAAGTTGCCTACACGGTTAAGAAAAGCCTGGGTTGTCCCCTTATTTCCGAAAAGCCCCTCTTTAATCAGGTCATGTGTGAAATAAACTTCTGCTTTTTCAGATAAAAATTTATCTAAAATCTCTTTTGTTTCATGGAGTTTTTCATCTTGAATATGAAGAAAAAAGTCGCGGCATGAGCCGGCAGGTGCTAAGGGTTTTTGATCTGCACCAATTAAAAAATTCTTTTTTATTTGGGGAATTTCTTGATTAAGATAAAAAGTTTTTTCTGGATGTACTGTGATGAGGCCATGATCAGCAATCACTGCAAGTGCGCAATTTTTGGGCTTAAAATGGTTCCAGAAAACTCTTCTAAATGGGTGAAGCAGCGCTCAATGACCTCCTCAAATTCGGTAGAATCAAGCCCTTTGCGGTGAGCAATCGCATCAATATCGGAAAAATAGAGATAAAAATAGGATTTTTTTGCCTTATTTTTAGAATAGAGATCAATTAATTTAATGACCCCATCGCTTAAGTGATGATAACCAAAAATATGGGCCCCGTTTAGCATGGTATTGGAATAGGGAGAATCGCAAATATTGA
>DATIJO010000100.1:0-10477 GCA_035478555.1 Chlamydiales bacterium | reverse complement strand
ATGAAGGTCCTTCCCCCCACCCCCATTATACCATCCTGCCGCGAAGTTGGGTGCAATAAAAAGACGGCATTTGATAACCCAATCAAAGGTCAATCCCGCGTAGAGATAGGTAGCACCCCTAGCAGAGGCCATAAAACCCACAAGAGGCCGTATGGTATACCAGGTTTCATGTGGTTGGTATTCGATGCGAAAATCGGCAGTGCGGTTACGGTTTCTTCTGCACACTTCAAATATTCCGGCTCCAACAGAAACAAGATCAGGGCCTTCAGCCAATAAAATAGGAATAGGACAAAAGCATAAGACTAGGAAAAACCACACAGCGCGCATAACTGCGGATATTCCAAAGAAAAGGGCTTTAAGGCAAGAAAACTTTTTACAAAAAGTCTTAAGGCTGATAATCTTTTAAGTCATTTTTAACCAACCTAAATAGGTTCTTTATGAAAAAGTTTCTCGTTACCTTATTCCTCAGTTCACTTTTTTCCTTGGCCTATGCAGAAGATTCTTCTTATTCAAATGTTGAACGAGAAGAAAGAGAACAGGGCTATTTCACTGATAGTCCTTTAGGTTTTTATCCACCGGCTACCCACTTTATCGCCGAAATCTCACCCTATACTGATACTATTCGTTTAGAAGATGGCTCTCTCTGGCGAACCAACTCCTCTCATCGAGATGAACTTTTACGCTGGGCGGCCAATGACATGATCGTCATTTCCCAAAATACCTCATGGTTTTCTAATTTTCGCTTCCGCCTTACCAATAGAACAACTCAATCCTATGTGCATGCTGAAATCTCCTTAGGGCCAGTCTTGGGAGGGGCGTACACTCATAAAGCAATTGCTGTAGACCCATTTAATGGGCAGATAATTTTGCAAAATGGTTCCCGTTGGGAGATTGCTTATGCTGACAGCTCAACTTTCGCTAAATGGCTGATCAATGACACGATTATGATCGGCATGAACCGAAGCTGGTTCTCTACCGGTGATTTCATTTTGATCGACGTTGAGAGCAATAGTTTTGTAAGAGCAAACCTCATCCAATAGGTGTATCATGTCAATTCCAGTTACAGCAGATCGTCCGGTTGCTCATGCCAGGCCCCAAGAGGCTCAGCCTGATTGCAGTTGGGGTTCAACGATTGGCAAAATAACTACCCTCTTTGGGGCCACTACTTCTATTCTATTGGCCTATCTTTTTCTTGATTTCGTATTAGCTTCTGTAATTACCATTGTTGTCGTAATGATAGCGGGAGGGGCCTTAATAGGAAGCGGATGCTGCAATATTCCTGCCCTCTATTCCCCTCGCATCTATCAACGGCCTCAAGCACCCATACTTAGTTATTTGGCGCCTACTCATCACTATCAGCCAGTAAGGCAACACTACACTGCGGCTGCCCCTATTTATAACCCTTCTCTTGTAGGACACCATCCTATTCCCGGAGGAAGAGGGGCGACTATTCCTACCCATGTGCCTGCTCGTCCGCCTCAATGCCCGCAGCATGCAATCCCTGGATACCGTGCAGGTGCGCGGCATGCAGTTCCCGGCATCCGGGTATGAAATGTTTCTATTGCGGGGCGCTGCAAGATCTTGCTGGACGTAAGGTAACTTTCCGCGCCTCCTGTGAAACGTGTGGAAAAGACCTCCATTCTTGCAAAAACTGTAAGTATTACTCTCCCGGGAAACCAAATGACTGCGCTGTTCCCGGCACTCTTTATATTTCTGATAGAGAAGCCTACAACTTCTGCGAAGATTTTGCCCCAAGACCAGACGCCCCTCCCGCTCCAAAAAAAGGCAAAGATACTTTCGAGAACCTTTTCAAGGATTAGTCTTATTTTTCTTTTTTGCTTCTCATAGCAAGAATCACATCGACCAGAAGATAGAGAAGAAGAAGTGGAAGATAGATCGCCACATAGTTATACGGCACAAAGATAAAAACGATGATCCCATTCAGCATAAAGGTAAATATCGCCGAAGTGATCGTATTGAACTTACGTTTCAAAAGCGCCATCAGGAAGAAATTGGCAACTCCTAGGACGCAAAGGAAGATAATAAAAGTTTTCACTTACAAATCTTAGTTTGTTTTTCTTGACAGTAGCTCTTAATTAAGAAAAAATCAAACTATGAATAAACTCACCTTCTATCAGCCTAAAAATGGGAAGAAACATTCACTTCCTCTTTTTCTTACTCAGGTGAAGGCAGGTTTTCCGTCTCCTGCCGATGATTTTATTGAAAAGCGGTTGGACCTGAATGAACTGCTCATCCGAAATCCTCCTGCCACTTATTTTGTCAGGGTAGAGGGAGAGTCCATGCAAGGAGCCAATATCCATTCAGGCGATATCCTGATTGTTGACCGCTCTATAGAACCTGCCGACCGCAAAATTGTGATCGCAGTAGTAAACGGAGAGTTTACCGTAAAAAGGTTCCGCCTGCTAAAGATGGGCGCCTTTCTAGAATCGGAAAATAGCGCTTTTCCTCCTATTCCCATTCCGCCTGAAGCGGATTTTCAGATCTTTGGTGTTGTGACTTACATTGTGCATAAATGTACGCTCTAGTTGACGGAAATAACTTTTACGCCTCTTGCGAGGAGATCTTTAACCCAAGGCTTGCAGGAAAAGCTCTGGTGGTGCTTTCCAATAATGACGGCTGTATCATCGCAAGGTCTCAAAAAGCAAAAGATCTAGGAATCCCCATGGGAGCTCCTGCCTTTTCCTATAGACACATGCAAAAAGCAGGGGTTTTGCATATGCTTTCTGCTAATTTCCCTCTCTATGGGGATTTGTCAGACCGTATGATGAGGACCCTGGCAGGCTTTTCACCAAATATGGAGATCTACTCCATTGACGAGGCATTTTTAGAGATCCCTCCAGATGTAGCTTTAGGAAAAGAGATCCGCTCTAGAGTAAAAAAATGGACAGGGATCACTATATCTATCGGTATTGCCCAGACGAAAACGCTAGCAAAGCTCGCCAACAAAAAGGCAAAAAAAGAAAAACAGTTGGAAGGAGTCTGCCTTCTAACCGATCCTGAGGAGATAGATAATGCGTTAAAGAACACGAAAATAACAGATCTATGGGGGATTGGAAGAGGGCTAACGGTCAGCTTAAATAAACATGGCATCCATACTGCCTATGAGCTCAAAGAAAAAGAGGGCTCCTATCTCAAAAAGTGCTTTGGGGTCCAGGTAGAAAGGATCTCTTTAGAGCTAAAGGGCGTTAACTGTTTTGATTTAGAAATGGATCCTCCTGCAAAGCAGTCTATTACCTGTTCTAGATCTTTTGCAGAGCCTGTCATAAAGGAGACAGAACTTGCAGAATTGGTCTCTTCCTTTGCCGCAAGAGCCTCTGAAAAGCTAAGAGAAGAACAGAGCCTAGCCCAAGCGATCTGTGTGTACATTACCACCTCTCCCTTCCATGAAGATGTGTACAGTAACTCCTGCACTCTTCCCTTAGATCCCACCCAAAGTACAATTGAAATTATTCCTAAAGCAAAAGAGGCTTTAAAAGCCATCTTTCGTGAAGGCCTTGCCTATAAAAAGGCAGGCGTGATCTTACTTCATCTATTCCCACAGGAAGAGTTCCAGCTTGATCTATTTTCTTCTTTCACAGGCCCAAAGCATCTACAGCTCATGCAGACCATCGACAAGATCCATGAAAAGTATCCCGAACAATCTCTTTATTTCGCAGCCCAAGGAAAAAAGGGCTATCCCGGGAATAGAAAACATGTTTCTCCCCAATACACCACAAATTGGCAACATCTATTAGTAGTTAGAGCTAAATAAGTTTCCATAGCCTTTTTGCAAATATTCTTGTATTATCGAGGAAACTTACTATAGGCAATCCCTTGAAAAGCAAACGAACGCTTAGCGTATTCATGCTCATCATGATTAATATTGCAGCTATCTGCAGTATTAAAAACTTTCCTCTGATCTCTGTTTATGGCTTTTCTACGATCACTTTTTTAGTGCTAGGCTCTCTCATTTTTTTTATTCCTGTTTCCCTTGTTTCCGCAGAGCTTGCCACCGGCTGGCCGCAAAGAGGGGTCTATATTTGGGTAAAAGAGGCGCTAGGAGGAGGAGCAGGCTTTCTTGCCATTTGGCTGCAGTGGATTGAAAATGTGATCTGGTATCCCACTATCCTATCGTTCATTGGGGCAACTTTTGCCTATGTGATCAATCCGGCTTTAGCTGAAAATAAGTTTTATATTTTGGGAGTGATCTTAGTTGCCTTTTGGGCCTTTTCCTATCTCAATATGAAAGGTATGAAGATTTCCGGCGCGATCAGTACGGTATCGGCCATTTTAGGGACCATTATTCCTGCGATATTTATCATTATATTGGGAATTAGCTGGTATGCAAGCGGCCATCCTATGGAAATTACCATCAGTAAGAAAACCCTTTTTCCTGACTTTACTTCTATCCACCAGTTGGTTCTCTTTAGCGGCGTACTCCTTTCCTTAGCAGGGATGGAGATGTCCGCAGTACATGCATTAGAAGTAAAGCATCCGTCAAAAGATTATCCAAGGGCTATCCTGCTCTCCGCTATTGTGATTTTGGTCCTCTATGCCCTGGGCTCGCTTGCCATTTCCATGGTCGTTCCTGCAGCAAAATTAAATCTTGCCGCAGGCGCAATTGAAGCTTTCACCTACTTTTTAGAAGGATATCATCTCAAATGGCTTCTTCCTGTGATGGCAATTGCTATGACAATCGGCGGACTTGGAGCAATGAGCACCTGGATTGTCGGCCCAACTAAAGGAGTGCTTGCAGCGGCTGTCGAAGGAGACCTTCCTCCATTCTTTCAAAAAGTGAATGAGAAAAACATGCCTGTCGCCCTCTTGGTCACTCAAGCGATCATGGTCTCTTTTCTTTCTTTAGTCTTTCTCTTCATGCCCTCTGTTTCCAGCTCCTACTGGATCCTATCCAATCTGACGGTGATCCTTTATCTCGTCATGTATATCCTGATGTTTATTTCCGCAATCGTTCTCCGCTATAAATACCCTAACATTCCCCGTCCCTATAAAATACCGGGCGGAAATCTTGGCATGTGGATTGTTGCAGGAATAGGTTTTCTTGGCTCCCTCCTTGTTTTCTTTTTAGGGTTTGTTCCTCCTGCCCAGGTCTCTATCGGCAACACTCTTCCCTATGAATGCTTTCTCATCGGCGGCCTTATCTTTTTCTGTATCATTCCTATTATCATCTATTGCCTCCGTAAGAGAAGCTGGAAAAAGAAACAAGTTAACTAGTTTTTCTTTACAGAAAGTTTATAAAGGTATAACTTCCTCCCCCTTTTTAGGAGGAAATTATGCTTAAGTTTTTGAGTATTCTAGCATCCATTTATATCGTCCTTTCTGCGCCATTAAACGCAGCGCGTACCTTCTATCCAGAGATCGAGCCTTACAATACGGGATTTCTTGAAGTAGGAGATGGCCACACTCTCTATTGGGAAGAATCAGGAAACCCTGAAGGAAAACCCATTCTATTTGTTCATGGAGGCCCTGGCATTGGGACTTTCCCCAATTACCGCAGGTTCTTTGATCCTGAGAAATACCGCATTGTTCTTTTTGATCAAAGAGGCTGCGGCAAAAGCACGCCTTTTGCTTGTTTAGAGAATAACACAACTTGGGACCTAGTTGATGACATTGAGCGTATACGTAAGCATCTAGGTATCCAGGACTGGGTAGTATTTGGAGGATCATGGGGAAGTACTCTTGCCCTTTGCTACGCCATAGAGCATCCAGAAAAGGTGCAAGGCATGATCTTACGAGGGATCTTTCTTGTCCGTCCCAAAGAAATCGCCTGGTACTATCAGACAGGTGCAAATTATATCTACCCCGATGTCTGGGAAAACTTCGTAGCGCCGATTCCCCTTTCTGAAAGAGATGATTTTGTAACTGCTTTTTATAAAAGGCTAACTTCTGAGAACAAAGAAGAGAGAATGAATGCAGCAAAAGCCTGGTCTGGGTGGGAAGGAGCTACTTCAAAACTCTTTTTTGACCCTGCCCTGTATGAAAGCTTTACCCAAGATAGCATGGCAGATTCTTTAGCGCGCATTGAATGCCATTATTTTATCAATAACGGTTTCTTTGAAACAGATAACTGGATCATCGAAAATGTGCATAAGATCCGCCATATTCCCTGCACTATCGTACAAGGCCGCTACGATATCCCTTGCCCCATCACTAGTGCATGGGATTTGCATCTTGCTTGGCCTGAGGCCAAACTAGAGATCATCCCGGATGCAGGCCATTCTGCAATGGAGCCAGGCACCTTGGATGCCCTCATCCGAGCCTCCGACTCCTTCGTAAAATAAAGCGGGATACCCCGCTTTATTTTAAGGCAAAAGTCAAAAGTCAGAAGGCAAAAGTGTCGTGGCTGTAATTTCATTACAGCGATATACAGTTGAAGCAAAGAAATTTAGACTGTGACACTGTTCCGGTTCGCTATTCGCTCACCTGTTCCGCACTACGAAAGTCCACCGGACTTTCTTCGAGATTCCACAGCCACCACACTTTTGCCTTCTGCCTTTTGACTTTTGACTTTACAGGAGCCACCAGCTAGCAAGCGAAAGATAAAAGAGCGTGGTCAGAATATCCGCGACCATTAGCACAACAGGTCCTGATGCGATTTTAGGATCGAGGCGCAGTCTATGGAAAAGTAAAGGCATGCTAATCCCAAATAGAGATGAAGCGATTACCGACAGGGTAATGCCTATGCCAATAGTGAGAGAAGGAAGAGGGCCGTCTTTCCAAAGAAGGGAGACCAGCCCAATGATAATACCCGAACTAATGGCGATAAGAATGACAATTTTGGTCTCAGATAGGATCTTTTTAAAAGAGGTAAACCAGGAGAGCCTAGGACTTTTTAAAAAATGCAGGCTTTGTGTCATGGACTGCATGGAGACCGATTCGCTTAAAGTAAGGACGAGAGGGATAAAAAAAGCAAATAGGAGAAACTCACTAAGTACCTCTTGATGGATACGGGAGATGATCGCGCAAATAATCCCGCTGAACATATTACAAAAAAGCCAGGGCATACGCATTAAGTAGTGCCCCCAAAGAGTTTTCTTTTTTGATTCTTCTAAAGTGTACCCTAACGCCTGAAAGAGGTCCTTTTGCTGGTATGTTTTCTCATCCACATAGGATTTCACATCAATCGATCCCACCAGCTGTCCCTGATCATTCACAACGGGAAGTGCTAAAAGTTGATGCTTTTCAAATAACTCAAGTGCACGTCCTAGAGAATCATTTTCTTTTACTTTGATAAGTTCCTTATGCATGATCTCAGAGATAGGCATCGTAGGTTCGTTAAGAAGCAGTTTTCTAGACGGCACAACCCCTACTAAATTGTTAGATCCGTCCACAACATAGAAATAGATAATTTTATCGATGGTCTTTTTTTGACGAAGTTTGGAAAGCCCCTCTTCAATAGTATCATCCAAAAAAAGGATGGTATCAACCGAAGATAAACACTCTTTTACTTCTTTACTGAGATCGTTGTGGGGCATATACTTTTAAGTAACATATATGAACAAAAAAGAGAACACTTCTTGGGAAGGAGTAAGCCAATGGTATGATCGCATCGTTGGCGAACAGGGGCACTATTTTCATCAAAAGATCATACTTCCTGGCGTCTTAAGACTTCTTGATTTAAAGCCTAATTCCTCTCTTTTAGATCTTGGATGTGGACAGGGAATTTTAGAAAAGCATATTCCAAAAGATGTGCGCTACCTAGGCGTGGACATCTCTTCCTCCTTTATTAAAGAAGCAAAAAGACATGCAAAATCACCCAAGCACACCTTTCTTTGCCACGATCTTTCTAAACCCCTTACAGATGTGAAAGAGACCTTTTCTCACGCAGTCATGATCCTTTGTTTGCAAAATATGGAATTTCCAGATGTTGCGATAAAAAGCGCAAAAAAGCTCTTAGAAAAAAACGGCAAACTTCTTCTTATCTTAAACCATCCTTGCTACCGCATTCCAAGACAATCCGGCTGGGAAGAAGATGAACAAAATAAGATGATCTATAGACGCGTAAACCGCTATATGACCACTATGAAGATCCCAATCTATCTAAAACCTGGGCAAGAAGAGGGGCCAAAGACTTTTTCTTTTCACTATAGTTTGACCACCCTTTTTTCCTTTTTAACGCAGGAACAATTTGCAGTTACTAAACTGGAAGAGTGGTGCTCCGATAAGGAAAGTACAGGCAAAAGGGCAAAAGCAGAAAATCTCGCACGAAAAGAATTTCCTCTTTTTCTTGCCATTCTTGCATCATCTGGTTAAATTGATGAATAAATTCATCCATGTTAAGGAGGCAGGGCCTTTGGCCTCTGCTTTTATACATAGCTCGGCTTTCTCGGCCCTAATGAGCCGAGAATAAAACTCCGAGCAGCATGTGCAGAAGTGAGTTGAATGTAGGGTTTCTATGTGCGGAATTTTTGGCTATCTTGGTCCTAAAAACTCATTAAAAGTCTGCTTAAGCGGTCTAAAACAGTTAGAATATAGAGGGTATGACTCTGCTGGAATTGCGGGCCTTCACCAAGGCGAACTTTTCTTCATCAAAGACGCAGGAAAAATTGCCAATCTAGAAGAGAAGATCCGGCTTAAAGACATTCGATTGGACCTGGCCATAGGACACACTAGATGGGCAACGCACGGAAAACCAGACCAGATCAACGCCCATCCCCACTTTTACGATAATAATACTATCGCCCTTGTCCATAATGGGATCATCGAAAACTATGACTCATTAAAAGAGATGCTTAAAAAAAGAGGCATTGTATTTAGATCAGAGACCGATACCGAAGTTATAGTCCAGTTAATCGCCTACTATTACCGCCAAGAGCTTCTAAAGAAAAAAGGACTCTCCCGCGCTATTCAAAAAGCATTGAAACTTTTAAGGGGAAGCTTTGCTTTTGCCCTTGTCCATAAAGATTTTCCCGATCAAATGATCGCAGCATCGCGTGAAGCACCTCTTGTGATCGGCTTTGATGAAGAGGGCACCGAAGCCATGATCTCATCCGATCCTAATGCGTTTCTAGGACAGAAATTGAAGGTCCTCTTCTTAAAAAACGATGAGATCGCCATTGTAAAAAAGGGCGATATTACCGTCTTTGATAAAACTCTGAAAAGCGTCACGAAAGAAGTAGAAGAGCTGGATGCTGAATATGAGGCGCCCAATAAAGAGGGATATGATCACTTCCTATTAAAAGAGATTTACGAGCAGCCCCTTACTGTGCAAAAGGCGATTTTAGGAAGATATTCCGATGAATTTGGGACCGCCGAATTTGAAAACCTCAACTTCTCCGCTAAAGAGCTTCTCTCTACTAGCCATATTCTGATTTTAGCTTGCGGCACCTCTTGGCATGCAGGCTGCATCGGAGCTGCTATGCTCGAAGAAAAAGCCCGTATCCCAACCCACGCCGAAATTGCCTCTGAACTTCGTTACAAAAATCCTATTATCTCCAATGAAACTCTGGTAATCGCAATTAGCCAATCCGGAGAAACTGCTGATACGATTGCAGCAGTCCGTGAAGCCAAGGCAAAAGGTGCCAAAGTTCTTGGCATCTGTAACGTAAAAAATTCAGCCCTTACCCGCATCTCAGATAGCTGTATCTTCCTCAAAGCAGGCCCTGAAATTAGCGTCTGCTCCACAAAAGCCTTTACCTCCCAAATCGCGGTCCTTGCCCTCTTCTCTCTTTTTATGGCAAGGCTTCGCCATATGAACAAAGAAGATGGCCAATACCTATTGAGCGAGCTAAAGAAAATCCCTCAAAAAATAAAACAGGTATTGGAAAAAGCGCCAACCATCAAACAAATCGCAGCCAAATACAGCAAATATGAGGATTTCTTCTTCCTCGGGAGAAGATATATGTATGCAACCTGCCTAGAGGCTGCTTTAAAATTAAAGGAGATCTCCTATCTCAATGCCAATGGCTATCCAGCAGGAGAGCTGAAACACGGTCCAATCGCTTTGATCAATGAAAACTTCCCCGTAGTTGCCTTTTGCGCAAACAAACAGACCTACGATAAGACCCTCAGCAGCATGATGGAGGTCAAAGCAAGGGGCGCCCCCATCCTCGCCTTTGCCCCAACAGGCGCAGATGAGGTCGCATCGATCGCAGACGATGTCATCTGGCTGCCCCCAACCATTGATGAGCTAGCTACATTCCCCTCATCTGTCGCAGGCCAGCTTCTTGCCTACTACATTGCTAAAATCAAAGGCCGAGACATCGATCAGCCCCGTAACCTTGCTAAATCTGTCACCGTAGAATGAACAACGCCGAACATAAAAAAGCTCAAGAGCTATCAGCCAAAAAAGAGACCCGTTTTATCCATCATGGTAAGATCCTAACCATTCGTCAGGATACTCTAGAATACGGACTCCACAAACATTCTTTTGAGATCATTGAGCATCCCGGCGCTGTGGCAATACTCCCTATCCTGGAAACTGATACCGTGATATTAGTAAGCCAGTGGAGAAGGGCTG
>DATIJO010000099.1:0-1939 GCA_035478555.1 Chlamydiales bacterium | reverse complement strand
TGAATCAATAGGCTCAAACATATCCTTAAGCTGTTGAGCAGTATAATCCCTAAAACCTTTTGCTTTTAATTCCTCTATGGTTGCTCTTCTCACAGCGTCTACATTTGGCAAAGACTCTCTTGCCTTACTAACAAGTCTTCCCAACGTAAATTTTTCTCCACGATCGAGTATGTCGTAAAAGGCTCTAAATTCTTTGGTAACTTGCGCCAAATGACCATTGTACAATTCAGAACCTGGAGTATATCTACTCGCTAAACTCGAATTAAGATACCACTTATAGACTTGCAGCAAAGGGGTCTCTCCGGAAAGGCGCCCACAAAAGTCACGAATCTTACTTCCTGAATCTGGCCTTTCAACCTGCGTCATAGATTTATTTAAGCAGCTTTTGGAGCCTCTTCTTCTGTACCTTTGTCCTTTTGCTCGCCTCGCTTCGCTTGCGAAGTGGGTACTTCTGTGCCTGCTATTGTTCTTTTCACCAGATCCAATGTTTTAGCCTGGAAGATAGAAACTACCAAATAATTTTCCAAATCCCTTTTTTGATCGGCAGACATGCTGGTTTGGTTCACTCCGGCAGCTGCAGCATCCAATTCTTCTTTCGTGACCTGGATTTTGGCCTCCTTGCCGATTTCGTCCATGGCCATGCTTATTTTTACATTCTTGGTCGCCTGTTCCCTCCATTTTGCTTTAAGCCCTTCAATATCTGTATTTTCCTCTTTTAGGAAATCCTCCAATGTTTTGCCTTGCCTCTCCAGCTCTGTTCCCAGCCTCACCAAAATCCTGTTTAATTCGTCATCTATCAAAACCTCGGGAACTTCTACTTCTACAAGATCTGCAATAGCATCAAAAACCTTCTGTTCGTAATCAGATTCTACCTGATCGGTAACCAGCGTTTCCAAATCTTTTTTCACAAGTTCCCGCAAATGGTCCAAATCCCGCGCACCAATTTTCTTGGCAAACTCGTCGTCTATTTTATGCGCCTCTACTTTGTTTTTTCCCTCGTCAACTAACGGTATCTTATTCCCTCTCGCATCGTATATAAACTTCGCTTCTTCCGCCTTTGGCTCCTCCCGCCCATCAGGGCGAGGCTCGCCTCCGGCGGCTGGCTCTTTGTCTCTTTGACTCTTTTGATAGGCTTCGTAGATGTTCTTAATCGAATTGGCCACATCCTCTTCTTTAATATCCTTTGCCTTTATCCTTTCGACTTTGACCTGCTTCCAGTCCCCAATTTTCACCTTCGGCCGAAGGGTAAAAGTTGCCGTAAAAGAAAGCGGTGAACCTTTGGCTAGTGTGTCCATAGCAATTTTGGGGTTGTCGATTGGCACTAATTCCTCTTTTTTGAAAATATCCGAAAGGTTTTTGGAGATTAAGTAACTTGCAGCTTCGTTTAGGATTTTGTTGCTTCCAACATGTCCTTCGACAATATCATCAGGTGCCATCCCGGGCCTGAAACCGGCAATCTTTGTTTCCTTTTTGAATTCTGTGAGGACTTGGCCATAAGTTTCGTCAAAGATTGCCTGAGGCAAATCGACTTTGATAGAGACCTTGCCTTTGTCCTGCCTATCAACTGTGTATTGCATAGATGAGAATTGTAGCAAATATTCAGTATCAGAGCCAAGCAAAACCAAACTATTGACTTTATACTCGCTCGCGATCTACAATTTTCACAATTGCACAGGCAAACGCCTGGCAATTATTTTTTAGAAAATGAATGGACAAAGAGCAGGCACGGGCAATCGCGTAACAAAAATAATACCAGTCGAAGGTTTAGTTCCGCCTATTAGACGGGTACTAGGAGAAATACCTCACGAGACAAATTCAATTGGATCAATCTTAAATGCTAAACGCGTAGCATCCAGAAATGGCTCTAAAGAATCAGCAGGTCCAAAACCAGCAGCGGAAACTTCGGCCTCAATTCGTAGCCCTCGAGAAAGAATCTAAC
>DATIJO010000098.1:0-5400 GCA_035478555.1 Chlamydiales bacterium | reverse complement strand
AACTTTGCCAGTGTGGTGGCATCTACATCAACCACTCAGTATCAGCAACTGAACTTTCAATATAAATACAAACCGGGGTTCAAAGTTTTGTTGGGAACTAAGTTTGGCTATGACAACTGGGACCTTTATGCAGAATATACTTGGTACCACACAAATACGATGACAACTCGTTATACAGCCCCTGGATTATTAGTAGGTGGGACTAGTTTTTCAGGCCCTGTTCTAGTCAGTAGAGCTTTACCATTTGGAGTAGGCCTAGCCAACAGAGTCTTTAATGAGATCACTAAGACATGGAAGCTAAAGCTTGATTTTATCGATTTGATTTTAGCTCGCAGCTACTACGTAGGAAAGAAATTGATCTTGCGCCCCGGATTTGGAGCAAGAGCCGCCTATATCAGACAGCATCTTACTTTGAATGAGATCAGCCACGATGCCATAACAGTTGTTTCTGTCTTTTCGTTGGGCGGTGGTAGATTTTTTGGTGATAGTATTCTTTCCTGGGGGTATGGATTAAAAGGCCTTCTGGATGTTCAGTACCAGATAACAAAAGGTTTTAGAATCCTCAGTAACGCAGGGTTCGATCTATTGTATACAAGATACAATCTGAAACAAAATTTTGATGCTCTAAACTTACCAGGTTTTCTCGTAACTAGTATCTATAAGAGCAAAGATAGACATGATAATTTTTTAAGGCCTCATGCCGAACTTGAATTTGGTTTTGGATATGGAGACTGCTTTAGTAACGGAAGATGGTATGTCGATCTTGAGGCTGCCTACGGATTTCAAGTATTTTGGGACCAAAATATGACTTTAACGGCAAACTTTCCCCAATTTAATTCTCTTCCTTCTGCCAATCTCTTCCTGCATGGAGCAAGGTTCACTGCGAGATTTGATTTTTAATCTCAATAATACTACCCGTGATCTCCTGACTCTTAAGTAGGTCGATAGTCTTTTGGGCCACAACTTTTGGATCTAGAAGCTCTCCCGTTTCTTTTGGGAAATTGTTTCTTCTCATAGGAGTATCGGTTCTTTGAGGAACGAGAACATTCACTCTTAGGTCCATTCTTTCTTCTGCTAAAGCTTGGGTAAAGTTTACAATGGCAGCTTTTGCCCCGGAATAGACCCCATAGTCTCTTCTTCCTTTGAAAAAGGAAGAAGAGGCCATATTGATGATATGCCCGCCCTCTTTAATTTTTGCGATATTACAAGCGTAGAGAAGACCTAATAGATTGACCTCGATCAACTCTTGTATCTCCTCTAAATGGAGCATTTGGAAGGGTTTTACCTTTAAAAGCCCCGCTGCGTTGATAAGGCCATCGACAGGCCCGATCTTTTCGAAGGCTTTTCGGATTGACTCTTTATTCCTTAAGTCAAGGGGGAGGGGAGTTGACCTGGATAAGGGGATTGCTTGAGCTCCTTCTTTCAATAGATGGCTGCAGATCTCTTGGCCAATACCTCCGGTGCCTCCAATAACTGCATAGATCTTGCCCTGTAAGGAGGCAGTAAGATTTGGCAAAGGTGTCTTTTTTAAGCGGAAGATCTGCTCCGCGATAAAGAGGTCAAGCTCGGTTGTGATTTTAATATTTTCGTCGCTTCCCAGGACGATATGGACCTTATGGCCCATTTCCATGACCAGCCTGCAATCATCAGAGGCATTGGTTATGCCTTTTTTAATAGCCTCTTTATGGGCTGCAAGGATGAGGGGATAGGAAAAGGTTTGAGGTGTTTGACCTCTTAAATAGTGGGCCCTATTGGGAATGGCGGTGATTGTATCGCCCCTTTCACTATGGACTATGGTATCTGCGGAAGGAATACAGGTATCTACCGCCTGGTATTTCTTTGCAGCGGCTATATTCTCCTGCAAGATCTCTAAAGAGACAAAAGGCCTTACAGCATCATGGATTAAGACAATTTCAGCATTTTTACAATGAAGGAGACCCAAATAGGAGGACTCTTGTCTAGTAGCTCCTCCGGTAACCACTAATACCTGCAGATGAGAGGTCTCATTTTTTACCCTTTCTTCCCAATCTTTTGGGCAGACAAGGATTACTTCTTGAAACAGCTGAGAGTTTAGGATGGTCTCAAGGGTGTGGAGGTAGATTTTTTTTCCGGAGAGAAAATGGAACTGCTTAGGAGTAGTGCTTTGAAAACGAGAGCCAATTCCCCCCATTAAGAGGATAGCTGCGTTCATTTTGAATAGAACTCCAGAAGGTCTTGTTTGAACTTTTTATGATTATTGGGGTTCAAGTAGAACATATGGCCCCCTTCGTAGTAGCGCATTAAGATATTGTCTTGGTAGCTATCAGGAAGGTTCAAGTGTAAAAAGGTATAATCGGCGGCGGCAAACGGGGTAGCAAGGTCATAGTAGCCGGATCCTACAAAGATCTGGAGGTCGGGGTTGATGCACATCGACCAGCGTAGGGCGTCCATGGTATTTAAAGTATTGAGAGTGTATTGGGTATAGACCCAGTCAGAATTTACGGAAAGATTGAGAATTTCATAAGGAATATACTTTTCTGTAAGGCCAAGCTCCTCTCTTGCGTACGCATTGAAAGCACCGGTAAATATCCCTTCGATAGCATCCGTAGAGGGATCGCTATTCGGTTTTTGTCTGCTCAGGTTGGTGATGGGAGCTGTATATCTTGAATCCATTCTGCCAAGATAGAGAAGGTTATCTTTTAAAAGTTCTTTACCGAACTGGTCCTCTGTAAAATTGGGGTAGTATTGCTGTAAGACCTTAACAGGTATGCCAGTATAGAAAGAGAGCTTATTCATCACCTGTTTTTGCTCTTTTTCTGGGAGAAGTTTGCCTAAGTAGAGGGCGGGTAGAAGTTCATGAAGGGCAAAATGCTTTGACTCTTCTAGGGTTTTTTCTAAGCTTTTAGAGCCATTGTTCTGTAATTTTTGGTGATACCAAGCAGCTGCTGTAAAGGATGGTACAAAGAGCACGTTAGGGAGGTAGTTTCCTTGAGAGAAGAACAAAGTTTGAAAGTCTATGGCGCAGGAGATAAAAACGATGCCATTGAGATAGATTCCTAAATTTTCATGGAGGTACTGGGAGAGGCCGGCAGCTCTTGTAGTGCCGTAACTTTCCCCGGCAAGGTATTTAGGAGAATCCCATCTATCAAAGAGGGTAATGAAATCTCTGATGAACTCTCCGACCGATTCAAAGTCTTTTCTCACTTCATAAAATTGTTTGTCAGTATTAGCATGAGGGCGGCTAAAGCCTGTTCCAACGGGATCGATAAAAACTAGATCGGTGATATCGAGAATAGTCTCATTATTAGTTGTCCACGAATAAGGGGGAGTTGCCATTTGTCCCTCTTCGCAGTTTAAGATGCGTTTGGGGCCAAGAGCGCCTATATGCAGCCATACTGAGGAAGAACCGGGCCCGCCATTAAAGGCAAAGGTGATAGGCCGCTCTTCCGATTTGGCGCCTGTTTTAAAATAAGCGGTAAAGAAGATCTGCCCCACCACTTTTCCCTCTTTATCATGGAGATCTAAAAAGCCTGCATTTGCTGTGTAATTGATAGGCTCTCCATCTACCGTGATGGAATGTTCCGTTGTTTTCCATTTTTCGTTAGCGGATGTCCATGGAGAAGGTTCATCTCCGAAAATAACGCTTGAAACTATTAAGAAAAAGTAAAGATAGCGGTGCATATATTCCCTATACAGGAGAATATATAAGAGGTGCTTGCTTATTTCAAGCCAAAGAGATATTTTGAGGAATATGATTCATCTAAGATCTTTGCTTATCTTCTTATTAGCTACAGCTTTTGTCTATGGGGAAGAGATACCCGAGAGACAAGAGTGCGAATGGTGCTGGGATAACTACATTTGTAGGGCTTATGTTGGTGGACAAGGAGCTTTTCTGCACATGCAAATTAGAAGCACTACCGATCTTGCCCTACATGGGGCTCAAGAAGGCGTTACCTACAACGGAGGTTTAGGGGGAGCTGTAGTTGGCTTTGAATTTAAAGCCTTCCATGCGCTCTATGCAGCTGTATTTGCAGATACCTTGACCGGCAAGATAAAACATGATGGAGTGCCTTCTAGAGAGGTCAATGACATCGAATCAGAGGTGCGTTTTGGATTTACTTATCAACCGCTTCAAGGTGATCAGTTTAGCGTAACTCCTTATACGGGAATTGGTTTTAATTATATCAGCCAAGAACTAGAAACTGCCCCTTCCTATAAGTATTATCAATATTATCTTCCTACAGGCCTCCTACTCGATTGGTTTCCAAGGGAATGGATCACAATAGAGCTTAATTTCCAATGGCGTCCTATCATTGATAATACTGTGAGGGTAAGCACTCTGCCCGGCGCACGGTTCACCATGAGGAGAAAACATTCCCAGTACTTCATTGAAATGCCCTTTACCTTTCACCTTGGATGTGAAAGACATTGGGATATCTCTCTTATTCCTTTCTGGAAGAGAAAGAAAGATGGAGCTACTAAGAGAAATCCTGCGGGCGTCCCTCTGGGGCTGCCTAAGCAAGCGTATACCTATTCAGGCGGTGAAGTCTTAGCCGCATATCGCTTCTAATACTCCTACCCCTCTTCCCGTAAACATGCCCGTGCCTTTACCGGTTCGCTATTCGCTCACCTGCTCCGCACTACGAAAGTTCACCGGACTTTCTTCGTGATTTCGCAGCCCCTGCCCGTGTTCAGTTTATTTATTTTATTTCATATCTTATTAATTACATTTATTTTAAGAATCCGAAATTAAAATAAATTCAATTGAAAATAGACAAAAAATTCTATTAGCACTATTTTTAAGATTAAGAGAGGGTGTCTCTAAATAGAGTAGACCAAAAAGGTGACTTTATTCAGATACACCCTCTATAGGGGAAGAAAATCTTTAAAGATAGACAAGGAGAAAAATATGATTTCTAAGTATCTCGTAAAGCTTGTGCTTGTCGGGATCGCTTCAGGATACTGCTTCGGAGCACATGCTGATGTAGTAGGTGCAAAGGCTGTTGTAGGAGCAATGTATCAAAGAAGCGAACGACAAGAACAAAAATACTACCAAGGGCAAAATGAAGTTAATCCATGTAATGAAATGCCCAATAATAATGGTTGCGGCAAACCAAGATGTGTAAAATGTTGCCCAAAAAATAAATGCTGCCCATGCCCACGTAATCCAAAAAGCTGTGGCTGGAATTGTGAAAAAGGCTGCTGCCCAAAACCAAAATGCTGCCCTAAGCCTAAGTGCTGCCCAAAACCTTGCTGCCCAAGAGATGGCAACTACAACAATGAAAATCAAAGAACTTACAGATCTCGCAGAATGGAACGGGAAGAAACGCAAGAAACTAGTTATGACGGCTACGACATAACTGGCAGACGCGCTGATCGTAAAGATCGCTAAAAAGTTTTCTCTAACTGCTGAGCATTAAG
>DATIJO010000097.1:0-4395 GCA_035478555.1 Chlamydiales bacterium | reverse complement strand
TAATCCAATTGCTCCGGATAGCTCTAACGGACGGACATTGTATCCCGGAACAATAAAGCGGTAGGCTTCAAAGAAATCGTCATCTTTTTTTTCGTAGATTTTTGTCTTTTCAGGAAGATGTCTTGTCCAGCCGTGTGCACGAAGAGAGATCATCAGATCGCATAGCTCTTCATCATTAGTAAGAGAGACGCCTCCCTCCATCGTAGAAATATGATGGGAGTAAAAACTGCTAAATGTTCCAATATCGCCAAAGGTTCCGCAGGGTTTGCCGTTTAAAGTAGCGCCCATGGACTCGCAGTTATCTTCAAAAAAATAGAGCCCGTGCTTGTCGCAAAATTTTCGGATGACATCTAAAGCGCAAGGATTGCCTAGGATACTTACAGCCGCAACCATTCTTGTTCTTGGCGTCAGGGCCTCTTCTAATTTGCTGACATCCATATTCAAACTATCTAGTTCTACGTCTACAAATCGAAGTTTCAGTCCATATTGCATAAGAGGAAAGTAGGTAGTAGACCAAGAAATCGCAGGGACAATCACTTCATCGCCCGGCTTTAAGGGACGTTTGCTTTTGTAAAAAAAGGCAGCTACTGCAATTAAGTTTGCAGAGGACCCTGAATTAGACATAACGGCGTATTTCATGCCGTATTTTGCAGCGAACGCCTCTTCAAACTTCTTTACATTTTCGCCCATGGTAAACATTCCGCTTGCCATGACACGCTGCATTGCATCAAGTTCTTCTTTTCCCCAGGAGCTGCAATTTAACTCATAATTCATACTTTGAGATCGTTGCATAATTCCATTCCCTCGTTAAAATTGCCCTTTTTTGCTCATTTAAAAATACTGATCCTCGCCTATACTTCGTCCCGTATATGTCTTCGGCCCAGTATTTTAACTGAGCAAAAAATCATCAATTTTTCCAAAGGAAGCGAATTATACAACGATCTCATTTTCCTTTTAATTTGATTATAGCCTGTTTCATGGTCTCCACATTGGGATAGTAGAACTGCTCGAGCGCATCACCTGCAGGAGATGGACAATCAGGAAGGCCGACACGCATGATAGGCGCTTTGAGAGAGTGAAATCCTTTTTCTGCAACTAAGCAGCCAATTTCTGCGCATACTCCGCCAAGAGCCCAGCCTGAATCTACTATAAGAAGTTTACCCGTCTTTTTTACTGAATTCAAAATGATCTCTTCATCTAGTGGCTTGATCGTTCTTAGATCAATGACCTCTGAGTGGATGCCTTGCTCTTTCAGCTGTTTTGCAGCATTCCAAGCAAGATCAATCGCATGGGAAGTGCCGACTACTGTTAGATCTGATCCTTCTTGCCTGCAAACGCCTTTTCCGAAAGGAATCTGATAGTTCTCTTTGGGCACAACGCCTTCATGTCGCATGAGCCAGCGGTGCTCAATAATGATCACGGGATTGTTGTCATTGATTGCAGAGATCATGAGGCCTTTTGCATCATAGGGAGTGCTAGGCATGACGATTTTGATCCCGGGAACACTTAAGAGAAGCCCTTGGATCGCTTGTGAATGCTGCGGGCCAGACCCCCAGCCTCTTCCAATTGCAGACCAGATGACTAGAGGAACTGTGGTCAAACCATTGTCCATCCAGTGGATCTTGCTGCCATGGTTTACAATCTGATTAAAGGCAAGCAGAAGAAAATCTGGTCTATTATGAAAGTAGACAGGACGCATTCCCGCCATTGCTGCGCCGTTACAAATGCCTGTCATTCCTTCTTCCGAAACAGGAGTATCAAATACACGTTCTGAGCCATAAACTTCTTTGAATCCTTTTGTGACTCCAAACATTCCGCCCGGATCATCCACACCTTGTCCCAAAAGAAAGACAGATGGATCGGTCTTCATCTTGTAATCCAGCGCTTCTCGTAAGGCCTCGATGTAACTGATCTTACGGCCTTGGAGCGCATCTGTTTTTGCATTGGCAACAACTAATTTTTCATCCCACAACATATTATTACTCGCTATAGACGTGTGTAAGTAGATCTTCCTTCGTTGGGAAGGGGCTATTAAGAGCATGTTCAAATGCTGCTTCAATCTCTTTTTTAATATCCGCTTTTAGTTTCTCTAAATGAGGAGCATCTAAAAGACCTTTTTCGATAAGGACTTCCTGAAACATTTTGACAGGATCTACAGCTTTCCACTCGGCTAATTCTTCCGGGCTGCGGTAGCCAATATGGCTATCTTCTCCCGAGCCATGATGACCTCTCCAACGGTAGGTATGGGCTTCAATAAAGACAGGCCCTCCCCCATTCTTGATGTGCTGCACTGCTTTTTGTGTTTCTTCAAACACAGCCAGTACATCATTTCCATCAATGGAAGAGCTTTTTAATCCAAACCCTTCTGCTTTTTTGTAAATTTCAACGCCTTGCGGTTGACGAAAGTCTAAAGGCGAACAGACCGAGTAGTAATTATTTTCACACAAATAGATGATCGGAAGAGATTTCAGTTTGGCAAAATTCATAGACTCCCAGGCAGAGCCTTCTTCCACAGCAGCATCCCCTAAATAGACAACCACAACCCTGTCTTCCTTTTTTTGCTTTGTTGCAAGGGCAAATCCTGTAGCTATTGGTATGATCCCCGCAACAATCGCAGAAGATCCCTCCATCCCCACCTTTTTATCGATCAAATGCATAGATCCGCCGCGGGATGCGCAGCAGCCATTCAGCCTGCAGTGAAACTCAGAGAACATGGCGTTGATATCGCCTCCTTTTGCAAGGTAGTTGCCGTGGGTCCGATGGCCGCAGAAGATATAGTCTTTCTTACGCAATACCTCGCAGCTCCCTACCGCAATTGCTTCCTGCCCTATCGCTAAATGGATGGGTGTCTTCATTTTGTCTTCTCGGTAGCGGTCGGCAACGGCTTCTTCAATCAGGCGAATGCGGAGCATGCTTGCATGCATGGCATGAAGTTTGGAAGGCTCGTATCTGCCAATCTTTTCAGTAATTGTCTTTTTCCCAAGGCCTCGGTAAGGATATTTAATGGCGCTCATGAATTTATCTCGAAAGTATAAATATTTGATTTTTGATGGATTTTTTATCAGATTTTGAGACCGCTTCGCAGGGCATACTTGAAAAAGTAGACCAAGAAGCGGTCTTAAAAGATGATAAAAAAGACGCAAAAAGCGAATGTTTAGAATTTCGAGATAGATTCATATTGTAAAAACCATTGGTAAGTGATTTGGATTCCTTTCTCTAGATCCACAGTCGGCTTCCAGCCCATCTGCAAGATTTTGCCATTATCTAAAAATTTACGCATTGTTCCTAATGGTTTTTTTATATCCCAAACAATTTGCCCTTTGAAACCGACAATTTGCGCGATCATTTCCGCAAGGGATTTGATGGAAATATCGAAGCCTACTCCAATGTTAATGGGACAAGGCACTTCAGGATGCTGAAGGATAAAATCGATTGCCCTTGCAACATCATCAGCGAAAATAAATTCTCTTTTGGGCTCGCCGTTTCCCCAAAGGGTCACTTCCGGAAGATTTGCAACTTTTGCATCATGGAAACGGCGTATCAAGGCGGACATGACATGGCCTGTTTCCGGGTTGAAATTGTCATTCGGCCCGTACACACTATTCGGAAGAAGAGCTACATTTCGATTTGTCTTATATTGCTGATTGAAAGCTGCGGCCATTTGCACTCCCGCCATTTTAGATACAGCATAGGACATGCTTGTTTTTTCAAGATGTCCTGTATAGAGCATCTCTTCTTTCATAGGCTGAGGGCACTCTTTTGGGTACATGCAAGAGGAGGCGAAAAAAAATAGGCGTTTTACTTGAGCTTGATGAGCAGCATCGAACACATTCATCTGGATAGAGAGATTTTTCATCAGAAAATCCGCAGGAAAATCAGTGTTGTATTTAATACCGCCTACGATTCCTGCGGCCAAGATCACAAATTCAGGCCTATGCTTCTCAAAATAGAGCCTGGATTGTTCTCTATTTAATAGATCAAGCTCTTGCCTAGTAGGACAAAGAAGATCGTGAGAGCTTGAAAAGATCCTCTTGCAAGCGGAACCGATCAGCCCTCTGGATCCTAAGATCAACAATTTAGACATTTACAGGCTCAAGAAGTTTTCGTTTGAGCTTGATCTTGCACATTTCTTTGAGATGGTCCACTACATCTTGTCCAAATTTCTTCTTCACCAATTCAAGGTACTTTGGATGAGAAAAATAGCGGTGGAAGGCTTTATCTCTAAAATCCACTACCTCTGCAGCAGTTAAAGCATCAGTCCTTAAAGGTTGGGACTCATAAGCGTGTTGAGAATAGCCGATCCAGGTTGCAGGAAGGTCCCAGCCTTTTTCGATCGCCATTTCATAAAGCTTAGATCCTGGATAGGCCATAGCGCAGTAAAAATTGGCAAACTCA